>CAMWQV010000060.1 GCA_947176425.1 uncultured Clostridia bacterium | reverse complement strand
GCCTTTGTCCGGGCTTGGAATCTAGTGGTCAGCAAGAAACTGCAATACGGCGCAGCCCTGCACCGGAAAGCGGAAAACGCTGAAGATGCGCTCATCCGCTACCGGGCGAAGGAAATGCTCCGGCTGCTGGACGAGGTGGGCAAGCTGGCAGCGTTCGACTATCACTTTTCGTTGAAGGTGCTGGATCATATGGAACTGGTGCCGGACGGGAAACTGGCGGTGGTCTTTCTATCTGGGGTACGGCTGACACTCTGATGGTACTCAGCGAGGGAGAAGGATCACCGGCACTTCGCACCGACTTGCATATTCTATTGTATTCCGTGTTCCGCCAGGCTGACCGTTATAAACGGCGATTACCCGCGCCGAGTGGTCTACCATCCACTCATTTCGCCGCTGAAAGCAATCCCGGCCGTATCCGGGACAAATAAAACGCACCAGGTCGGCCCGCTCCATTACCCTGCGGTACCGCTCCTGCCATTCCCAGCTCCAGCGGCTCTCAAAACCTCGGTAGGGGCTGGCACAGATGAGCCGTACTGCCGCTCCCTCCTCCCGAAGGGCCAGCACGATCTCCGCCGCCCAGAGATCGACTCCTCTTGCCATTCCAGATATGAACGTTTGGAATCCGTCAGCAACCGCTGCGCGAATTTCTTTGTTTAGGCTGGAAATGACCTCCGATTCCGGCATTCCCAAGCGTTCCGGCCTATGCCCGGTGAAGCAGCACCGATACCGCCGCAACTCTTGCTCTGTCATTTTACCGTCCTCCTTCGCTGGTTGATACAGTTTAATATAACGGTATAGCCCGTACAAGTCAACCGTATAAAACCGTTTAAGTGAACGGTAAAATATGAGCAAGAGGGAGGTGGCATCATGGACACGCATTCCAGGCTTCGGCAGTTGATGGCGGAGCGGGGCTGGACAGCCTATCGGCTGGCGAAAGAAAGCGGACTTTCCGAGTCCACGCTGGCAAATATCTTCAAACGGAACACAGTCCCGTCCATTTCTACCCTGGAATCCGTCTGCTCCGCCTTTGGCATCTCCTTGGCCCAGTTCTTCGCCGAGAGCGAGATGGTGGAGCTGACACCGGAATTGAAGGAGTTGTTCGATCATTGGGTGTCGCTTACCCCAGAGCAGAAACAGGCGGCGTTGCAGATGATCCGGGCGATGAACACAAAATAAAACAGTGCCGAAGATGATGGCAAACTATCATCTCCGGCACTGTTTTATATCTATTCACTTGGTGATTCCACTGTTGCGGCAATTGCATCCAGCTTTTTCGCAATAAGTGCAAAGTCGCAATCCAGATCAAGTGTTTTCACACTAATTGTGTTCCCGCTGATTTGATAATCATTGTTCGGCTGAACCTCATCGTCTGTTCCAGCGTATAGCAGCATCCCAGCTACGCTCTCATTGGGTGCGGCGGGCCAGTTCTTGACATAGGTAAAAATCTGGTACAGATTGGCGGAGTGGATCGTCCGCGTCGTATACGGAACTTTTATCTGCATATTGTGGGAGTAATATTTTGCGTCGATGATCAACGTTTTCCGCAATCTCCTGCTCGAAAGCACGATGTCTGTCTGCATGGTGGGGAGTTGGAAGTTATAGCCGTCTGTGACTGCCCAGTTGATCTGCGGCGCATATACTTTGAGTTCTGGGTGTTCCTTCTGGTAATAGCCGAGAATGAATTTCTCATATAGCCTTGCCATGCTCTGGTCATCCAGGTACTCCATCATCTTGACGGCTCCGCCGGAGTCTGTCTGAAGCATCCCTTTCAGAATTAGTTGGCAGACGGTGATGATCATGTGGTAGGTCTGATTATTCCGGTCATAAGAGAGATTCCAGTTGATGGTATGGATATCCAAAAGCGAAACCTCATCAAAGAAAATCAGCAGCTTGCGCAGTTCTTTTTTTCGCGTCTTGGAGATATTTGACCGGAGTAGTACGGCTATTGTGGTCTTGATGATCCGGTTTGGGTAGGCGTCAACGGAAAACTCATCATAGGCACACACGAGTTGCTTCTTTTGGAGGGTCAGCGTCTTGATAGAATCGTTGATTTCGATTTTTCCACGCGGAGCGGACAGTGCCTCCTCCTGCGTGAGATACTGTCGATTCAGACCGCGTTTGATTTGAACCGAAACACCCTTGCAGAGAATCGCTGCCAGCAGCTCCAATCCATTTTCAAAATCTTCCGATGCCACATCCTTGTAACCATTTTCATGCAGCACCTGGAAAGCGTAGGCCAGCATATAGTAGATGTTTTGGATTCTCCGGATCATTTGACAGCCTCCCGCAAAGCGCGGCTCCAATCCTTGACTTTTGCCGGTTCATCAAACCAGTATTCTTTGAGCAGCGGGATCAACTCAAACTCCACGACTGAGTTCAGCCACTCATCGTTGATGTTGATGTTCGTGCAAAAATAGCTGTGGCCGATGCGGAAACCCTCGCCCAAAGAATCGTCTTCAGCGATTTCTTCATTCAGCCGCTCCACCGTTTCTATCAGCCGGTCAAATTTACTGTTGTTGATTTTTACCTTGTACGCTTGGAAGCCAGAAGACTCAAAGGCCGGAGGCATTTCAAAGAAAGCAAAACGACGGCGCAGGGCATAGTCCAGCATGGCAAGGCTGCGATCCGCCGTGTTCATCATGCCGATGATATGGACGTTGCCGGGGATGGAGAACTGCTCGTCCGCATAAAGAAGCTGCAGTTCGACGCCCCGCTTGTCACTCTCTATCAGCATGAACAATTCGCCGAAAATCTTGCTTAGATTGCCACGGTTGATCTCATCAATGATGAAGAAATAAGGGCGCTCATCATCCTTCTCCGCCTTTCGGCAAAACTCGTAGAACACACCCTTTTTCAGAGTAAAACCAGTTTCGGTGGGCCGGAAGCCCATGATGAAATCCTCATAGCTATAACTCTGGTGAAACTGCACCATCTGAACGCGGGAGGTGTCCTTTTCTTCCATAATGGAGTATGCCAGCCGTTTGGCAACGAAGGTCTTGCCCACCCCCGGAGCGCCCTGGAGGATCACATTCTTTTTTGTCAACAGCAGCGTTTTGAGGTTTTGATACCGATCCTTATCCATGTAGACATCTTGCAGGAAGTCCTCAGCAGTGTAGGGATCGTAAGCAGCAATCTCCTCCCCGGCATCAGTGGACTCTTCTGGCTTGTCCTCATCAAACAAAGCCTGCATTTTCTTTAGGAAGTCTGTATAAGGGGTCATATCGGTGAGGGTTTTCAGCACATATTGATCCGGGTGTTCCCACTCACCCTTGTCTGTCCAACGGACCTTACGGGTGTGGCAATATTCTCCCCGCTGCTCATCATAGATATATTCGCCCTCAACGATACCGCGCCCCACAACCTTTTTCAGCCCTTTTTTGACAAAAATCACATCGCCGGGTTTGATCTCATTGGCAAACTGCCAAGTGGCCAGCACCTGATTCCGGTAGGAGCCGTTTCCTCCATAGACCTTGCGCATTGTATTCCGCATTTCCTCTTTGGAACTATAGTTCATGAGATCGCCCAACTCGGACCAGCCAATCGCCATGATGCCTGCGGCATAGTCACTCTCCCAGTTGGCGGAACCATCTCCAGCGGCATAGAGCCAGTATCGAGTTGCGGCGGTATCCGCAGTCAGGACAGCATCACTGGACGTCTTTGGGATGATGCCGTCAAAAATGTCATCGCCAAAAGAAACATCTATGCCATACTGCTCCGCAATCCTGCGGCAGCTCCGGCGAATACTTGTGGATTTGTTGCCCGTCTGCCCATAGTAATATTTGATATTTTCCAGTGTTGCCTGCAGCGCATTGTCCAGCTTATCCTGTCCATAGTCCTGACCAATGTGAACAATAAAGTAAGATGTCAGTTCCGTGTTCGCTTTCCAGGTATAGCTTTTTCCATTCATCATAGCGGCGAACAATGTCCCAACAGTAAATTTATGGCTTCCTTCCCCAAAGCACGGAACTTCTGCGCACAGGGCTTTCACCGCATCTTTGACATCTATCTCACCATCATACACCCGCTTGGCATATTGATAGATCGTGGCCTCGCAATCGTACTCATAGCCAATATACTGCCGCACTCCGCCCTTGAAGTCAAAAAACTCCTTGAGCATGGCCAAATCCTTGTAGTATCCCTTGGCCCGCTCCTCGGCACGGTCAGACATGACCTCATTTTTGAAGTGATCAAGCAAATCCTGCTGTGCTTCCGCCATGGATTTTTCGTCCGCAAGCACCTTCCAAATTGACGGAACAATGGAGTTCTGCCACAGGTAGAAGGCGTCGGAAACATGGGTGCTGACCGTGCTGTCGGTCCAATTAGGGTGAGCCGCTTGGAGATATTCCTTGTACTCTTTCTTGATTCTGGTAACTGTGCTTTTAATGTCCATCACACATACCTCCGAAAACTGTGATTCTTCTTTATGACAGAATCTATTTTATCACACCGAACGTCTGCCTGGTAGACAGTTATGCAAATTTTTTCGGCAAAGCAGTATAGTCACAGCAAGGCATTCAAGGCCTATTTTTCAATTCCACAGATGTCAAGGCATCTTCGGCACTGTTATTTTTTGTATCTAGCTTGCATTCTTAATCCCCAATCAGTATAATAGTGGTACTATAAAAGAAAGTGGTGTAACTGATGCCTTTTGACGAAGTATGGAATAGTATCATCCGGTGTGCCGGGCAGGAGTTTTATACAAAAACCGGGAGGGCTTTTACATATACTGTTACTGATGAATGTGTCATCCCGAATCACACCAATTATCCTTTGGCAAAGGGGCAGTTTCAGAAGGCTGCTAAAATACCCAATCTTACCGGACCAGGGCAAATCAACGACACAGTGCGAGGCCCGTCTTATATCTTTGCCATCCTTACAGATCCGCGTATCCGTTAATTGCTAAAATGCCCGTAGGTACCTCTGCCTACGAGCATTTTTTACTTTACAAGCATAGTCACACCTTCGAGATTTTGGCTCCATTCTCAATTTCACATACCCAGAGTTTGATACAATTTTTACGGCAAAAAAGAAAGCCACACCCGCCATTTTTGGTGGATAGGTTATCACACTTTACGCCGTCAGGGTGATAACTCATTTTGCGTTTGCGGATTGCTATAGGTACGCTTCCACCATAAAAGCGCGAAAAAAAGCCTAAATTCAACGGATTTTCACCCGTTGCACCCTCCCCAAGAAATTTGAACCCTCTTGCACCCTGGCCTAGAGGAAAAATTGAATTGTATCAGTGATTGGGTCATAACGCAGAAAACCTACATCAGCGACTGCATTAGTAAGAAAACGCTCCGCAACACCGGACAACTTCCCATGTACCTGCTGGAAAATCATCATGTGGGTATCATAGACCGCCAGACTTTTGACACGGTACAGGCAGAGATGGCGCGGAGAAATGCCGGACGAAGCCCATCCAAAAAGAGCGCCCCCACAGGCCGAACCTCTTACGCCAGCAAGTACGCCCTGTCGGAACGGCTGGTATGCGGGGAGTGCGGTACGCTCTACCGCCGCTGCACCTGGGTGAAAAGGGGCAGGAAACGCACCGTGTGGCGGTGTGTGAGCCGACTGGACTACGGCACGAAATACTGCCACGACTCCCCTACACTGGACGAAGAACCGCTCCAGAGCGCCGTCCTGAAAGCGATCAGCAAAGCTATGAGCAGCCCGGATGAGCTGATCCGCCAAATTGTCAGTGCAATGGAAAAAGAAGTCAGTCCACTCCCCGGACAGCTGCTCAGTTTAGCGGATATCGAACGCAGACTGGCAGATTTGGAGATACAGTTTAATCACCTGCTGGAACAAGCGGCGGAGCAGGCCGATGGTTTGGATTGTATGGAACGCTTCCAAGCCATCACCCAGGAAATCGCCGCACTAAAACAACAGCGTACACAAGTCGAGACGCTGTGCAAAGACAGCGATGCTGCAGCCCAGCGATTGAATAAGACGGTATCTATTCTGGAAAACGCATCCCCAAAACTTCAACACTGGGATGAGGCTGTCATCCGGCAGTTAGTAGATACCGTGAAGGTTATGTCATCGGAAAAAATCATCGTATACCTGCGAGGCGGTGCAGAAATTGAGCAAACCATCATAGAATAAGAGGAAGTCCCAGCGCAAAGGAAAACGCGGCGGTCATGCCGCGCTTTCCTTTGTTCCGTGACAGAATCAGGCGTAGCGCGCCGGAAAGGAGCAACCAATGAATATCCGGAAAAATATTGATTATACGGAATTATTTGCTGCCTTGTGTTCAGCAGCTAGTGGAAAACTGTCTCAAATGGAGCTATACTGTGAGATCGGGCGGCTTATCAGCGCCAGAAAAGAAAAAGGCGCCGCTGTTGCGGCGGCAGGCTATTTGACAGACCACTATCCCGAAGCATCTGGCTTCTCTCCCAGGAACCTGCGGCGGATGCGGGAGTTTTACCGCTCTTATGAAAGCACTCCTGAGATTTTGCAGCAGGCCATGCAGATCGGCTGGACACAAAATGTGGTTATCATGGAAACAGAGCTGTCGCTTCAAGATAAGGCATGGTACATCCAGGCTGTGAAAAAGTATGGCTGGTCCAAAGCAGAACTGCTGCGCAGGATCAAATCTGCCGCACACACAGAAATGACTCTCGACACCACTGACAAAGTGTGTTATACTGATAGCGAAAATACCACTTCGGAGAATAAGAACTATGACGAAGATACTCTTTGTGTGTCTGGGCAACAGTTGCCGCAGCCCGATGGCGGAGTTTGTGATGAAGGACCTGGTAGAGAAAGCTGGTCTGTCGGAACGGTTCCAGATCGAGTCAGCCGGAACTTATGCCGCAGGCGGTCCAGTCAATCCACCTGCCGAACAGAAACTGGCCGAGCATGGGATCAGCTGTGCCGGGAAATTCTCCCGTCAGCTGGTCAAGGCCGACTACGACAGATTCGACCTTCTGATCGGCATGGACAATCTCAATCTTGTGACAATGCAGGATCTGTTCGACAACGACCCGGAGGGCAAGCTCCACCGGCTGCTGGACTATACCAGCGATCCCAGAAATATCGAGGACCCGTGGTACACACGAGACTATGAAACTGCGTGGCAGGATATTGAAAAGGGATGCCGGGGGCTGTTGGAGACTTTGCAAGGCAAGAGGAACGACAGATGCTGAGAGTCTATTTGGATAACTGCTGCTACAACCGCCCCTATGACGATCAATCGCAGCTGAAGATCAGCATGGAAGCCCAGGCAAATCTGGAAATACAGCAGCAAATACCTGATGGAAAACTGGATCTGACGGTATCCTATATCCTGGAAGCAGAAAATGCCGCAAATCCTTTTGCAGCAAAGAAAATAGATATCCAGTCGTTCATTGACAGCTATGCGAAAGTATTTGTCAGCGATCATATGGATGCAGATGTTCGTAAGAAAGCAGCAGAGATTATGAAAACCGGAGTGAAACTGATGGATGCCTGCCATATAGCGTGTGCTGTTCTTGCAGACTGTGATGTCTTTTTTACGACAGATAAACGTCTCTTGAAATATCAGACAGATGAGATTCGTGTGATGAACCCCGCTGCATTTATTTTGGAACAGGAGGTTGAAGGATGAGTATAAACAGCATAGAAGTAATCGATAGAGGTCTCCGGTGTCTTTCCGCAAATATGGGAGTGAGGGAAACCGAAATATTTATTTCTACACTCCTGCGGGAAAAATTTGATTACACACGTTGGAGACAATCCTTCGTGGACAGCATCGCAACCTTTGAGGATCTGGACGCTCTGCTCAAGCAGACAAAAGAACAGTCTCAATTTGGCGGCAATGCGGATGTTGTGCTTTGAGGACCGATGAAAAATAGCTGTACCAGGGCATGAAAAATACCGGAGTCCAATTTTTTGAGGGATTGCTACACATACTAAGAGAATAAGATTTGCTTGTACAATCAGGGTAAATTTTAACTGTACCGAATTTAATGCATTTAGAAGCTACATAAAAGGAGTCAGAAAAAGATTGAGCAATCCTCAAAAGTGTGTTATACTAATAGCGACAATACTACTTCGTATAACAAGAATCATGACAAAGATACTCTTTACGCACCAGTGGAACATTTGCCGCAGTTCGATGGCGAAGTTTATGATGAGAGATCTAGTGAAGAAAGCAGGTCTGTGAAAACAATTCCAGATCGAATTAGTAGGAAACTTCTCTTGCCAATTCTTAAAGGCCAATTACGACAAATTTGATCTTCCGATCGGAATGGATAATTCTAATCTTGTGGCAATTTATTTGTGCATTTTTATTCTTATTTGTTTTATAGTTACTGCATAATAGAAGGGGCTTGTTAACTATGAAAAGAGGTTTTACCCATTATTATTATATGATTTCATGTCCATCGGATGTTCAAGAGGAATTAAAAATTATTATTCAAACAATAGATGAAATTAATATGGCTATTGGTGAGGAAAATGGTGTCAATATAAAATGTCTCTATTGGAAAAGTAATTCAAATCCTGATTCCGGTGATAGTGGGCAGAATATTATCAACAAGCAATTACTGAACAAGGCAGGATGACGATTGTCCAAGAAAATCCCCATGCCAAACCAGGCACCACGATAAATGAAACCGGAGAGGT
>CAMWQV010000059.1 GCA_947176425.1 uncultured Clostridia bacterium | reverse complement strand
CTCGGAGATGTGTATACGCGCCAGGGGCGGCGGCATCGGCGCGGGCGGCGGAGCAGGCGAGGCGGTTGGATGGGCCGATGACGAAGGTGTCGAAAGTAAACTCACCGCTTTCCATGAGGGAGAGGGGTTTTTGTTCTTCTTTGTTTTGGTAGCTGACCAATCCGGCGTCATCCAGTAATTTGACGTTCATGTCGGCAGAAAAGATATCTTTTAGGCTGGCTTCGATGTTTGGAAGGAAACGGTCTTGGATATTGGTGCGTTTGAAAGCGTTGGGGCAGTGCAGGACCAAATTATTGCCTTCCAGTGCAATGACGGAGGTATCATCGAACCAGGTTTTGATGGTGGTTTCCGACAGATCGTCTCTGAGTCTGGTCAGGATCATGGACCAGATATCGGAAACAGATTGCATAGAAGCTCTCCCTTTCTCTTTAGTCAAAAGATACCAGAATAGTATAGCAGAGATTTGGTCGAATTGCAATATATACTTATTCTAATATTTACTATTTTGCGTTTTTTACAAAAGGGAAAAATTGTTCATAAAAACAGCCGTCTGTTTGAGGCAGACGGCGCGGGTGTTTAGGACAGCAGTGCGTTGAGATCTTCGATTAACAGGCCGGGTTGAAGTGCCAGATTAATTCCGAAACCTAGAATTTTAGCTAGTTCTTGGATTTTCATGTCGATGGAATCGGGTGTTACATAGAATCCTTTTTGCGGTACTGTGATATTTTTTCCGGCAATGTCATGGATGATTGTTTGGATATCGACGATTGTTGGGATTCCGATAGATAGGACCGGTACGCCCAGGTTTTTTTGGTTTAGTGCCATTCGATGGTTTCCAACGCCGCTGCCTGGGATTAGACCTGTGTCAGCGATTTGGATTGAATTACAGAGCCGGTCTAAATTTCGGGCGGCTAGGGCGTCTACTAAGATAACGGCGGCTGGTTTGACATGTTCGGTTACACCTTTTATCCATTCTGCGGCTTCTAATCCGGTAGTTCCTAATACGCCTCCGCTGAGTGCGGCAGTTTCACGGAAGTTGGGGATTACGTTTTTGAGATGGCGTGTGATTAGCAGATGGGATAGGCAGTCAGGTCCAAGAGCGTCTGGGGTCATGGCTTGGTTTCCTAATCCAGCAATAAATACTGTTCCTTTTTTTGGCAGCATGGGTTCTAATAGTTGTGCAGCTGCGTCAGCCGCTTTGTTGAATGCGTTTTCTTTTCGTTTCCAGTAGTCTGTGATATCTAAGGTCAGATATGTTCCTTTGGGTTTGCCTAGTGCCTTTTCACCATTGCTGTCAAGTATTTCTACTCGAGTCAGAGGATAGCCGTTTATACGTTCTTCTGATGCCGTTACGCCTTTCAGTTCTGTTGTTTCTTCTGCGGTTTCTTTCCAATAGGCATGGGCTTCAAGAGCCAGATCGGTTCGTATAGCTGACATAAATCGTACTGCGCTCCTTATCAAAACTAATGAGTCTTGTGATTCTCTGGTATTTTTCCACGGCGGCAGAAAAATATGTGAAAAAGATGAAAAAAAAGCTTGCAATTAGAAAGGGAACGTGATAGAATATGTTTCTGCGTGGGGAAGTTCCCATAGCTCTCATTGGAGGAGGTGTTTGGTTTGCCGAATATTAAGTCCGCTAAGAAACGTGTGCTGGTGGCAAAGGTCCGTAACGCCCGTAATAAGGCTGAGAGGTCTGCGATGAAGACTGCGATGAAGAAGTTTGAGGCTGCTGCCGCAAATGGCAATCGCACCGAGGCCGAGGGCGCATATAAAGTAGCGGTCAAGGCTGTGGATAAGGCAGCTGCTAAGGGCATTCTGCATAGGAATAATGCTGCTCATAAAAAAAGCGCGATGACTTTGAAGTTGAACCAAATGAACTGACAGAAAACCACCCCAAAAGAAATAATGGGGTGGTTTTTTCTGTTTTATTTGTTTCTGGGACGGGTTTCGATGGAGACTGCATTTAGGATTGTATTTTCTCCGATGCTGTAGGTGATGGATACTTGGTCGCCGTTGTTTAGTATGACGGCTGTTGGGCAGCTGGTTGCGCTGATTGAATAATAATGATCGTTTCCAATTAAGCGGATATAATAGATGGTGTTTCCGTTGATAACGGCACTGCGGATATCTGCGATGGTTCCGTTAGTTGTTTCTGTACCGGTGAGGGTGGTGTCTGAGGCGATTCCGTTTTGATTCAGCATAGCTGTGTAATTTTTTTCACATTCTGCGACTGTATCGCCGGTAGCGACGATTTGGTATTGCTGGACATTGACCATGGCATATTTTTTGACCAGCTGTGCGTCATCTTTCATAGCCATAAAATACGTAGGCTGTCCGCCGATATTCAGCAGTAGAGGGAAGGTAGCGGTATACCGCAGGTTTTGGAGTTCGCCCTGTGCGCTGGCTTTGGCGGATATTTCTGTTGCGCCTGCGCAGGAATAGAATTTGCTTTCTTTTGTCCGCTGGTTGGTCAGCAGAAAGCCGATATTGGATTGATCGCCTCCGGTAGATGTGATTCCGGTGTATATATAGACGTCGTCACCCATAGCGATATAATTATAGCCTTCAGTGGTTATGGTAACGTCACGCTGACCGAAAAGCGAGTTGAGAAAACCGTTGTGGTACATTCCGTAATAATTATATTGTTGTAGAATTAAACCGGCGGAATAGAGATTGTCGACCCATGCGGGGACTTCTTCATAGTATTGACTTTCTCCGGTGACTGCGTTTACTAATACTGCGCCTTTTACATCGGTGCCGCCGAACAGTCCGATTGTCCGGATTAGTCTGGGACAGATCCAGTAGGGTGTACCTTCTTCGTTGACTTCCATGACTGGCTGAGAGAACAGGTAGGTCGGATAGTGGAAGCGTAAATGCCGGTATAAGTTGCGGCTCAGATGTTCGGCGGTCGTGTATTTGATGCCTTCCGAAAGTCGGACCAGCTCGACATTTTGAGTGACCATATCGATTACAAGGTAAGCGGGCAGGCCGTCGGCGCGGTTGGTGAACCATTTGATGATATCTGCATACATTAAAGTTGCGATTCGTACAGGGCGGCCTTTGTAGTTGATTTGGGTGTAGTCGTCCACAACCTCAAATTGACTGACCATATCGCTCAGCTCGCCGAGTTTCCGGTCGCCCAGCCGTTCGGCGGAATCCCGGTCTAGCATAGGGATCTGGTCATAGGAAATCTCATCGACTTCCGCTGCAAAATCGCCGTTTTCTATGGGCAGCAGTTTGGAATATGCGCCTGCTCTGAAAATGACGCTTCCGATAGCTGCGCCGATTAAAGAGATTACGATGAGCAGCAGGGCTAGAAAGAAGGGAATTGCACATTGTTTTTTCAGAAATTTGAAGTAATTTTTGATGCCTTCTCCCTGAAAGCCGGATGTGATGACTGCTGCGATACAGTAGGTTGCGCATAGCAGCAGGGCAAAGGTATAGAAATTAGAGGATTGCAGATTGAGGGGTGGCAGTTCCAGATAGAAGTAGATTCCCCCAACGATTAGGACGGCCAGCAGATTGATGAGGACGCGGGTAAAGGGATTTTTAATAGCTTTGCGAGTTTTCTTCTGTTTTGGCGGACGGTTTTGAGATGGCGCGCCGCTGTCGAAGCCTTCCCATTGAAAACCGTCTGCGTCGGAACCGGAAAATGGCATTTTTAACTCCTTTCTTTCCCATTCAGATTTATGGATCGTTCAAGGCCGGGACCTTTTTAATAGTTTACCCTATTTTTGTTATAATAGCAATAGTGAAAAGTTGTATTGATCGACATTGAGCGGCTCCGCAGGACAGCGAAGCCGCTCAAATTATTCTTTATTTTGTTTTTTTATGGTGGGTTTTTGATCTTCTATGCAGAGAACGAGCTGATCTCCGGCAAGAAAAGTACCTTTCAGCATGCCTTCTGCAATTGGGTCTTCGACATACGCATGGATTTTGCGTCTAAGCGGACGGGCACCGTTTGCGGGATCGTATCCTTCATGTGCCAGAAATGTGACGGCCTCGTTATTTGCCTGAAACTCCAGTTCCAGCGATTTGATCCGTTCTTCGGTCTGCCGCAGTAATCGCCGGGCGATCTCGCATAGATCATCTTCTGTCAGCTGCCGGAAGACAATCGTATCATCTATACGGTTCAAGAACTCTGGACGGAACGTTCTTTTTAGTTCGTCCGTTACAGACCGCCGGATTCGTTCCTGCCGTTCTTTGTCATTGTCTTCGCTGCCTGCAAAGCCCAGCGGCGTTGTTCTGGTGATCTGCTGTGCGCCAACGTTGCTGGTCATGACAATCACGGTATTTTTGAAATCCGCTTTTCTGCCATGACTGTCCGTTAAACTGCCGTCTTCCAAAATTTGAAGCAGCAGATTCCAGACTTCTTGATGGGCCTTTTCCATTTCATCAAAGAGTATGACAGAGTAAGGTTTCTGCCTTACTTTTTCCGTCAATTGACCGCCTTCCTCATGTCCTACGTAGCCGGGCGGTGATCCGACCAGTCTGCTTGCAGTATGGCCCTCAGCATATTCGGACATATCAATACGGATCATAGCGTCTTCTTGACCGAACATAGCCTGCGCCAATGCCCGGCACAGTTCTGTTTTTCCCACGCCGGTGGGACCCAACAGTAAAAAGCTTCCAATAGGGCGGTTAGGTTCTTTCAGTCCCACCCGTCCCCGCCGGATTGCGCCTGCTATTGCGGCAACGGCCTGATCCTGTCCGACAATTCTGCGTTTCAGTTCTTTTTCCAAACGGAGGAGCCGCTGTCCTTCATCCTCAGTAATTTTTTTTACTGGGATGCCGGTCCATTCTGCGGTAACGGCTGCAATATCGTCGCCGGTGACTGCGATGAGATCATTGGTCCGGCCATTAGACCAGCGGATTTTTTCTTCTTTCAGCTGTTTAGAAAAATCTTCTTCCACATCTCTCAGCTGTGCGGCCTTTTCAAAATCCTCTCCTGCAATAGCTTCTGCTTTTTCCTGGCGGACTTTTTCCAGACGTTCTTCCAGTTCTTTCAGGTCCGGCGTCTGCGTTTCAGATTCCATGCGGACCCGGCTGCAGGCTTCGTCCATCAAATCGATCGCTTTATCAGGCAAAAACCGGTCCGGCAGGTACCGGCGGCTTAAATGCACAGCAGCTTCAACGGCTTCATCCGTAATAGCGAGTTTATGATGGGCTTCATATTTATCCCTCAGCCCCAGCAGAATCTGTATGGAAGTTTCCGGGTCGGGTTCGTCTATCGTTACCGGTTGGAAGCGGCGTTCCAGGGCGGCGTCTTTTTCGATATATCTGCGGGATTCGTCTCTGGTAGTTGCGCCGATCCCCCCGATTTCTGAGCGGCTTAAAGCAGGTTTCAGAATATTCGCGGCATCGACAGCACCTTCCGCGCTGCCTGCGCCGACAATGGTATGCAGTTCATCAATAAAGAGAATAATATTTCCTATGCGCCGTATCTCAGCCAGCGCGTTTTTAACGCGTTCTTCAAATTCGCCCCGGTATTTTGTACCGGCCAGCATAGCTGAGAGGTCAATGGAGAGGATATTTTTTCCCATTAACTCCTCCGGCACGTCCCCGGATACGATTCGCTGCGCTAATCCTTCCGCTACAGCTGTTTTACCCACGCCCGGCTCGCCGATTAGGACCGGATTGTTTTTCGTGCGGCGGGATAAGATACGGATTGGCCGGTTGATCTCCTGTTCTCTGCCGATTACCGGGTCTAAACGTCCTTTTACAGCTAGAGCGTTTAAGCTGCGGGTAAACTGTTCCAGCGCTTTTGACATAGGCGTATAGTTTGCTTGTATCGTTAACGCTGTTTTAGGCGGTTCGGGAATGCGTCCCGGCATAGTTTGGTAGACGCTCATTTTCTGTAAAAGGGCGGTCTGTAATTTTTTGGGGTCTGCGCCCAATGTCTGGAGGACGCGCATCGCCATTGTACCGTTTTCCCGCAGGATGCCCAGCAGGAGATGTTCCGTTCCGACATACCCGCTGCCGGTCCGGACCGATTCTCCCACTGCGTTTTCAATAACGCGTTTTGCCCGCGGCGTCAATCCCTGCGGCGGGGCCAGTCCCGGCAGACCGGCGCCGATAATGCGGACGATCACATCTTTCGCTTTTTCTTTTGTGACTGTTTGTTCCGTCAGACAGCGATGGGCCGCGCCTTCCTCCTCTCTGAGCAGACCCATTAAGAGATGTTCGCTGCCCACATAACTGTGTCCCAGTTCTTCCGCGGATTCCTGCGCCAGCCGCAAAGCATTCTGCGCCCGTGTGGTAAACCGATTATCGTACATAGCCTTTCATCCTTTCCACAGGAGTCTTAAAGTTTTTCACAAAAATGCAGCAAATTGTTGAAAACCTGCCGGCAAGAGCTTTTTGAAACATCGTAAAGACCAGTATCAGTATGCCCTCACTGAAAAATTTTACACATTTGCCGCGCCGGATGTGAAAAGATACAAGGACAAAATCAAATCCCGACCGAAGCCGGGATGATTTTATAGTTTGATTTGTTTTGGGAATGCCTCTTTCCGCAGGATGCCCCACATTTTGTCTATATAGGACAGTGTATAGAAATTTTCGTAGTAATGGTAGTAAAACGCGCCTTTTAATGTCATATGCAGAACGCCGTTTTCTTCAGTGATAAGTCCCAGCATTTTTGCAGCCCTGATCTCAAGTCCGAACATTTTTTTCAGCGGTACGCCGAAAAACTGTTCAAAGGCAGGGATATCGACTTCCGTACTATAAGCGGTCCAGAACAGGTAATAGACCATTCTCTGCCGCGGTGTAAATCGGAGAGTCAGCGATGTGGGCAGTATATTTTGATCGATTCTCCGGCAGTACTCCTCAACGGAGAACGTATTGATTTTGAACTGTCTCTGGAGCAGGGTAGCGGCGGAGCAGCCAAAACCTAAGAAACAATCTCTGGTCATAGAGGAATACAGCGCGTTTTTCTCTTTCGCGAACGTCCAGATCGAGCTGCGGACATATCCCTGTTCCAGGCAGTAATTTGTAATTGCGTCCAGCAGAAAACGTTTTTGTTTTTTCGGCATTGTCTGGACTGGACTGTCAGTAAAAGTGAAATCAATAAACGGATAAACAGCGATATGATTTGCACCATTTGCAAAGGCGATGTTGATATCTTCCTTTAGATTTTCAAAGGTTTGACCAGGCAGGGCAAAAATAAAGTCCATAGAGACGGTTTCAAAAGGAATTTTCAACAGAACGTCAGAAATTGTGGAAACATCCACGGCTTTTCTGCCCAATACCGACTGGAACTTTTTTTGAAATGATTGTATTCCAATACTGATTTTAGTAACGCCCGCGTTTTTAAGTGTGCGCAAAACAGGTACAGTCACATTATCGGGATGCAGTTCAACGCCGATTCCTTCTGTAATGACAAAATGTTCTTTGACCGCCTGGATAATTTCGTCAATTCGGTCAGCGGCGAGGGCAGGGGTACCGCCGCCGAAATAGAGACTTGTTACAGTTTTTTTGCCGTTGGTCTGACTGCCAACCATATGAATTTCCCGGATCAGGGCATCGATATAGCGGTTACAGACATTTTCGGTATACTTTACTTTACAATACGGGCAGAAATTGCAGATAGTCTTGCAGAAGGGGATATGGATATAAAGTCCCATCCGGCGGCATTTGTCATAGGGAATCTGTTGGTCGAACTCGTTTTGGAACAGGAAGGGCTTGACAGACCTTGTCAGCCACATTCTGGTCAGGTCAGTAATGATATTCATAGCGGCACCTTAGATATATTTCAGATAAGTCTGGAGCATTTCCAGAATAATTTTGACGTTTCCCCGAAACAGCAGTGTATACTCAGCCACGAAAAAATAGCCGCATTTCTCACACAGTCCACCTACTTCGATACAGCGCCCGCAGGTGCTGATTTTACCGTTTTCGATCACAACGCATTGATGGCACGGCGTAGGGAAATTGTTGCGGATTAAATACGGAAACGCGCTTTTCAGATTAAAAACGGGCGCACCTTCTTTCATCATCTGCGCGATGACTTTACAGCAGGCGGTTTTTTCCTGGCTGGACAGCGCAAGATATTTAGTGTCCGGGTACGGCGTATGAAAATTGAAAGAGACAGCCCGGACATTCGGCGTATTTTTTGCGGTCAGACACACGTCCCGGACTGTGTTTTGATTTATCTGATTGATAGCCATATAAAAGCAGATATTGTCAGAGGCGGCGTTTTTGATATTTTTCATGATGGTATCGTATGTATCGCCGCGGATTGCGTTATGTTTTTCCCGGTCGCCATCAAGACTGAGCATGATCAGGTCGGCCTCCGGCAAATTGAGGGGATAGGTGCCGTTTGTTACCACATTAACGATTAAAAATCCCATTTTTTTCGCTTCGATCACAAGGTCACGGAGACATTTTCCGCTGTCCTGCCATAAGAACGTTTCCCCGCCGCAGAAAAACAGGATACGGACGCCCATCGAATACAGCAGTTTCATTTCGTTTTGAATCTGCCGGTATTTGTGGACTACGCCGGTAATATTATTGACAGAACAGTGTTTGCAGTGCAGATTGCATTTGTCAGTGACGATAATCGTTCCTAAGACCGTTTCTTTTCTCCGGAACAGAATTGTTCTGAGTCCGAACC
>CAMWQV010000058.1 GCA_947176425.1 uncultured Clostridia bacterium | reverse complement strand
GGGGCGCTATGCCCTTTTTCCTTCGCCTCGCGGGGGAGGTTTCACAGTAAAGTCAGAGGATTTAGTTTGATAACTAGCCGGATGGAGTACTAGTATGTCTTTTTCCCGAAAACTATTTTTCTCTCCATTAACATGATTGCGAGAAGATGTCCCCGGTTTACTTGCGAGCAAAACCAAGGTGAAGAATGTACCACCGCAAAGAACAGGATAGACTGTCTCAAACATTTTAATTTTACCAACCTTAGAAGAAAATTTGCGAAATTTACTGTGCAAAATAAACAAAAGTTATTGTGAGAACGATATGAACACTATGAACGAAATCGGGGCGTTGACACGAACAATACGAACGATAAGATGGAAGTATGAGATGAGGCATACCAGAACTGCTTCCCTCCATGTACCTTGAAAATTTTATATCGAAAGGAGAATGCACTATGGAAGAAAAAAGCGAAATCCGCGAAGATAACTTGGAATCGGCTGAGTTCAGGGAAAAGGGCGGTGATTACAAAGTCCAACTCCTAGAAATCAGTTTGCGGATAAACGACCGCTGGCATGAATGTGAGAAGTTGTATCTTGACATCGGCCGCGATCTGCTGAGAGCCAAGAGAATTTTTGGCAAGCATGGCGGATGGGAGGACTGGCTGAAGGAAAATGTTCATTTTTCTGTCAGGCAATCACAGCGTCTCATGAGAGTAGCCGAGTGGTTCGGAGAAACGACCCCGGTGTCGCATTTGGATTTCTCAAAAGCGTATATCCTGACGAGAATCCCAAAAACAAGATTGGAGGACTTTCTGGGGAAGTACAAATCTGCCGGTGCGGATGTAGATCCACTTCAAGTTATCCAAAATATGAGCAAGCGAGATCTCGAAGATGCTGTCCGGGAGTATCTGCTACTCACGGTCGCCAACCGATCTCCTGGTAAGGGCGAAAAAATCGAGGTTAATTCTCCTAAAGCATCTCCAGAAGACCATGCGCTAGATGCACTTTCCCGATTGGAGACTACCATGTCCGAGTTAGTGGGAGACATTATGAACTGGCCGTTTGATAACGCTGCATACGACACAGTAATTTCGGAGATCCGCAGATTATGCGAGGACACACTAGGGAAACTTCCATCGGAAGATACACAGCTTGGGTAGTCTGGACGTATATGGGGCAGCTGGTCTATCAACCAGCTGTCTCCTAATATGAAGTCCCCACTCCTCTTTATATTACTGGGATAGTGGTACTTACGGCAATCGCAATCTTTCCACTATTTCACGAAGCCACTTTTTCTGTTTCCCCACAAACTTTGACCTGTAAAAATGTGCTTGTATTTGTAAAAAGGAGCCTTTTCCACACGGAAGAATCCTTCGGGGGATATAATGGCTGCATCCTGCATGGTCAAGAACTCCGCTGGTTCCATGATTGGAACCTTGGTATCAGAGAATGGTGTACTGGAGCGGAAGATATCGTCAATCACAGGGGTATTGAAAAGGCTGGTATACTTCGCTGTTGTTTCAACAGTACCCACCAGTTTTGACCAGTATTCTTGGCTGGCTACGTCCGAGGCGCCCAGTATGACCTTGTAGGGACAGTTCTCGGCAATGACCTTGCCTCCTGTTGCTCCATAGTTTTCTTCCAGATCGGCTAAACTCTGGATAAATAGCGCAAACGTCACGCCACGGCTTCTCAGGGTACGGAGTCCCGACTTGATAGCCGGCAACGTTCCAATTCTGGAAAATTCGTCCAGCATCACCAGCACCGGTGGCAGACACTTTGCGCGGTAGTTTGTCTGAGATCGTTGTTCGAGTGTTTTGATGAGTTGGTTGACCATCAGGCGAATCATAGGTGAGGTCCGTTCAATGGTCACTTCCGGAATGGTGAGGATCACATCCATCGGTTCCTGCGAAACGTTCAACTCCTGCCAGTCCAGAAGATTATCTTCCTTATCTGTGGTAGGAAGGACATCTCTGATTGCGGAATCCGTTACAAAGATGGCTAGATTGGACAACTCCATGCCAATGTTGCCAATTATGTTTCCCTGCACCTCGCTCAGCTTATTCATGTAGACCGCCGCAATGTTGTTGTCTCTGGAGCAAACATCCCCTATGATTTCTCCGATAGGGCGTGTTTGAATTTGTGCCATTGTGTCTACGAAAGAAATTCCCCTCTTGTAGTAGTAGAGAATAGCACCAGTTAAGAAATTCTGAGCGCACTGAACCCAGATTGGGTCCCTGATATGTGGAGGCTGTGGAATGAGTGCCATCGCCAAATCCCTGGCGTTTCCTGCGAGGTTTTGTTCCCCATCATGTCGCAAAGGTGCATATGGGTCATACTTGCAGTTGGAGTCTCCCAGCAAAAAGTGAATACACTTTTTGCCAGTATCCTTGTTCAACTGCCTCCAATAGTCGTACAAATCACCTTTGACATCCAGGATGATCTGACCTCCCGTCCAAGTCGCCATAGTCGGCAAGACGATGCACTGGGTTTTCCCCCGGCCACTTTCACCAGCTACCAAGATATGAGCATCTTGTTTTACATATTTTCCGATGTATTCGCCAGAGCGCAAAAGCGGTTCTGATTTCATTCCGAAGAAGAATCCTGGATGCTTGCCATACTGCAATATTGAATTTTTCGGTATGACAATCCCTCTACACATTGAGCGTTGGGATTCCAGTATCTCATGCCAATATTGTGTTCGCTCATCAATAGGCAAATAGCTGTCATGGTGGTTCTTTTTTCCCATATTTTCCTCCAAATGAAAGGTGTGTACACTGTGCAAACAAACAATTTCTTTCAAGAGTCTGCGCAGAGAGTAGAACAGCAAAAGCGCAGGCAGCTGATGCAGGAGCGGCGTAACAAGAAAGCTTCTGACGCGAGAGATACCCGACAGTACATCAAAATTGGAAAGTTGGTTTGTAAGTATTTCCCATCGTTACTGGATTGCCGACCCGCTAATGGCAAATGTGAATCCGACGAACTTGCTTTTTTTGAATTCCTTCTCAAGTTTTACAATGGCCATTCTGACTTCACACATCGGCTGCGAGATGTGTATGACCGCCAGAAATTGTAAACAGCTTTGGTTCCTTTTGGCAGAGTGGTATTGGTGGAAGAAATTTTGGTTTTCCCCAGCGCACTTATACATTGCTTACGAAAGGGGGCAATCATCAATGGCTTGCTATCATTTTCATGCCGAAATTATTAGCCGCGGACACGGTAAATCTGCTCCAGCCGTCTCCGCATACATCAGCGGAGAGAAATTGCGTGACATCTATGAGGGACGGATTCATGACCGCTCCTACCGTCAGGACGTGGTACATAAAGAAATTTTGCTGCCGCCTAAAGCTCCAGATGAGCTGCTGGACAGGCAAACGCTGTTAAATGAGCTTGACCGTGCGGAGAAGCGAAATGATGCACAGATGGCGCGCTATATCGACCTTGCGTTGCCAAAGGAACTTTCGCTTTCAGAGCAAGTAGCTCTGGTTAAGGAGTTCGTCCAAGTTAATTTTACCCGACACGGTCTCTGTGCCGATATAGGAATTCATCAGGGAAAACTTGATGAGGATAGAAAACCCACCAATATTGAGCCAGTATTTGAGCGTAGCGATAATCGCCATGCCCATATTATGATTCCGTTTCGTCCGCTCGATGAATCTGGATTTTGCTCGACAAAGCGTCAGACCAGATTCATGAACTCCCCAGCTTTTCTAATTACGTTGAGGGAGTCGTGGGCAAATCTTCAAAACCGGGAATTTCAACGGCGCAGATTATCTGTCAGAGTTTCTCATGAAAGTTTAGCGGCACAAGGAATTGACCGTGAGCCAACCAAACATCTTGGTGCTGGTACTATGGCACTGGAACTTCGTGGGGTACAGACAGATCGTGGCGATATGTACCGGGAAATCATTGCACACAACAGAGAGCAGGAGAAAGTGCGAGAACGTATCAGAAGGCGGCAACGGGAACATGGGCGTGGGCGATGAAGGCCCCCCATCGGCTCCGTAAACGTATGCCGCAATTTTACAATGATATATTCTCTATTTCAAGGAGGTGAACACACCATGCAAAAAGACATTCTCAAACTGGAAACAACCACTAACAGCCCAAGTATGTTCAGGACAACCATCAAAACCCGCCACGGAAGGACGCTGCTTCTCTCGCTGGAAGTCAATGGCCCTGCTTGCACCATCACTGACTGCTTCTACTATGACCGTAACCAGGGGAGGGAAGGGGCAGCGCGTTACAAGGCCAGACCCAAGAAGCTGCGGACGCTGCAATTTCCGGTCGAAAACCTGCTGGCAGTCATTGAAGCAGAGCTGGACAAGAAATTTTACGGCGTGGAATTTGTGGAAACGGAACAGGCTGACTTGACTTTGGACGAGTACCTGGATTTCAAGGCTGGCGGCCCCAACAGAAAGTACCGTTTCTTGGTCATGGTCGGTGACGGCAACATTTGTAACGGTCTCCCCATGCATCTGCGCACCCATCTCAAGACCAAGCTTCATCGGGCGGTGTATGTGGAACTGGCGTACTGCAAGGATGGGAAGGGCGTTGTTAAGCAGTGTTGCTACTATGATCGTGAGTACAGGCGGCAGGGTATCAGGATCGCGCCGCCGATGCTGATAAGCTGTTTCTTCCCATACACCGAGGAAGGGATTCTCAATCTGCTCAACCACGAAATATGCTGTGATTTCACGCATATGTTAGTCACGGAAGGGCTTGATCTGGATTCCAACACAATGCCCCTCTGCGGGGCCATCTAGGAGGTATCAACATGGCAAAGTTGAAAGAAGAGTACACGGACACCAGAGAGAGAACGCACAAGGTAGAACATATCCTTGTGCAGGCCAAGGATAAAGAAAACCGAGAGCGTATCGTTGAGGAACTGTTTCAGGCTCTGACCAGGACAGGGAAGAAGATTCCCGCCTGATGGATCTATCCAAATTCTAACATAGGGAGGAGGTGTGTGTCAAATGGCAATCGTGCTTTACGCCCGAAAATCTGTAGAGCGGGAGAACAGCATCAGTTGTGAAACCCAGCTGGAATACTGCAAGATGATGATTAAGCCCAACGAGCGGGATAAAAAGGTTATCACCTATATAGACAACGGTTTCTCCGGCGGCAATGTCAACCGGGATGGCTTTCAGAAGATGATGAAGCTGGTGCGTCAGGGGAAGGTCAGCAAAGTGATCGTCTACAAGCTGGACCGTATCAGTCGTTCGCTTTCAGACTTCGTGAACATCTTGCAGGAATTTAAGGAACATCAGGTGGAGTTCGTGTCCTCGCAGGAATCCTTTGACACATCCTCACCCTATGGAGAGATGCTTGTTAAGCTTCTGATGGTGTTTGCCGAGTTCGAGAGGACATCCATCATCAACCGTGTCACACAAGCCTATGCGCACCGGAGCGAGATGGGGTTCTATATGGGCGGCAGGCAGCCTTACGGGTTTGAACTTGTTCCTACGGTCATACACAATATCAAGACCAAGAAACTGAGTCCCATTCCTTCCGAGGTAGGGCAGATACAGTATATCTTTGAGGTCTATGCGCAGGAGAATGTTTCCCTCCGACGTCTGCTGGACATTCTGATTGCTGAGGGCCGGCAGCCGCTGAATGGGAGCAGCTGGACGACGGCAAAGCTGTCCACACTGCTCAAGAATCCCATCTACGTCAAGGCCGATTCCGATGTGTACGATTACTATGACCGGCACGGTGTCCAGATGATAACCGATGTGTCGATGTTTACCGGCGAAAACGGGGCGCAGCTCTACGGCCATACGAAGCATGATTCCGGCAATCCTGATTGGTCGGACATGAAGCTGGTTCTTCTGACACACGCAGGCATTGTGGATTCCGATATCTGGCTGAAATGCCAGAGGAAGCTGGAGAAGAACCGGCAGATTGGGAACAGCGTCAGCAACCCCACCAGCTGGCTGGCCGGGAAGGTAGTCTGCGAGAAGTGCGGACACACGATGACCACCATCAAGGGGAAGGTCAACAAGGCAGGGGAGATGCGGCGGTACTTCAACTGCACTGGACGGTCCCATAAAAAGATCTGCACTGGGCCAAAGGTGACAATTTACGCTGAGGACCTGGAAAATATGGTCTATGAGTGCATCTCCGCAAAGCTGGCAGACCTGAAGGAGATGAACCGCAGCACCAGAAAGGGGGATACAGCGGAGATCAACGAACTGAAGATAAGAATAAAGGCCATTGAGAAATCGGAGAAACAGCTTTTGGACACGATGCTGGCCGGTGGCTTCAATGACGATTTGCTGATGTTGGCCAATCAAAGGGCCACCCAGTTCAAAAAGGATCGTCTGGCCTTACAGGACCGGATCGATGAGTTGAAGAGCATCGGGGATGAAACCGATACTGTGGTCAATCTGGCGCGGTCTTGGAAAACAGCCGACTACAAGCGGAAAAAGGATGTCGCCATGATTATGATACATAAAATCATCATCAGCGAGGACGGCAGTACCAAGGTGCTTTGGAACATATAGCAGACCGTCAGGGCTTGGATGCCCTGGCGGTTTGTTGCTTTGTTGATTGAAAAGTTCATAGGGGTGTGGTAGAATAGATATAACAATTATGATGGAGGGCAGATATGGCGATCAAAGACCTGCTCAAGAGAATTGATGACTATGCGGCGGTCATCCGTGCGTACCGTCCGCTTTCGGAGGCGGAGGTTAAGGAACTGGATGCCTATTATAAAATCGGAGTGACGTACAGCTCCAATGCGCTGGAAGGAAACTCCCTTACTCTGTCTGAGACAAAGGTGCTGTTAGAGGACGGAATCACGGTGGGCGGCAAGCCGATCCGGGATTGCTATGAGGCCACCGGCCACGCCAGAGCCTACGATTATATGCTTACACTAACCAGAAGTGACAGCTTTTCCATTACAGAGGATGTGATTTGCCGCCTGCACTATCTGTTTTACAATGGCATTGACCCAGATGCAGCAGGGGAATATCGGAAGGGCCAGGTATTCATCACAGGAACCGAGTATGTCCCACCCGCTGCCGGGGATGTGCCTGGGTGTATGGCTTCCTTTGTGACGGAGCTGGCGGAGAGATGGGGAAGCCTTCACCCGGTAGAGCTTGCCGCCTATGCGCACCGCCGCTTGGTGGATATCCACCCATTCCAGGACGGAAACGGAAGGACGGCACGGCTGCTGATGAATCTGATCCTGATAAACCAAGGCTATTGCATTGTGTCCATCCCGCCGGTGCTGCGGTATGATTATATTGTGGCGTTGCAGCAGGCCCAGCGGGAGAAGCATCCGTCTGATGAAGCCTTTCTGAAACTGATAGCAGAGTGCGAGATCGAAGCGCAGAAGGACTACTGCCGGATGTTCTGTATCAAGCTGCCAGTATGATAGAATCTGCGCAAGTATCCCTTGACCAAGCCGCCAGGACATAACTGTCCTGGCGGTAGACCTTATTTTTGCTTGATAAGGTATATTTTTATAGACTTTGGGCGAATACTTGACAGAGCAATTCAATTTCCATTCGCTTTGCAATCACATCCAGCCAATCGGCAGGTATTCCATGAAAGCTGTATTGTATCCCGGCCAACCCTCCGGCCACCGCGCCTACCGTATCAGTATCTTTGCCAAGATTGACTGCTTCCAGCAGACAGGACCGGTAATCATTGTGGTGCAGCAGACACCAAAGCGCGGCCTCCAGGGTATGGAGTACATAGCCGCTACTGCTGATTTCATTTCGTGTCAGGGATTGAAGGACATCCACCTCGACACGGCGGAACTGGTCCAGAAAAGTGGACCATTCCGATGATGACCGGTAAAACGCCTTAGCAGCGGCGATCCCGTTCTGTATGTCTGCCGAGGTATTTCTGCCGCAGAGCAGTTCATTAGCTGCTGCGCAATAAATTCCACAGGCGATTAGGCTGATGGGATGTGCGTGGGTAAGAGCAGACGCGTTATGAATGATCTGATATGCTTCGGGGCTTTGGGGAAACTCTTGTCCTATAATGCTGTGCAGATAGAGGGCTACAGGGAGAATACGCATCAAAGAACCATTGCCGTTGTCGTAGGTTCCAGTCCCTCCGCACTCCAGCGGTGGAGTATGATGGGCGAATTTGCCGAGGGCTTTCAGTGTAGTGCGGCCCATGCCGAAGGTTTTATCGTGAGCGGTCATATATCCTTCCTTCGCCCAACGGAGAAACCGGGCCATCATGTCCGCATAGTCAATCCCAGAGATCAGACTCTCCAGAAGACACAGAGCCATAGATGAGTCATCCGACCAAGTTTCTGCTGGTTGATGGTGTGTCCCATAAGCCTGCATATCTGTAACCGGGGACTTTTCCAACTTGTCCCGGTCTATAAATTCAACAGGAACGCCCAGAGCATCCCCTGTTACCAGGCCAAGGATGGCCCCTTTTACTGTTTCAAGAGTCATGCTTATGCTGCCCATCTCCTTATATAACATTTCTTCTGTCCCAGTATAGCAGACAAGGCGTGGAAGTTCAAGTAAGGCATATTGTTGCATATGCCAGATGGAAACGCAAGAGCAACTATGATTTGACGAGTGGCTTTTCCTATGTTATGATAACGGGAAAAATCCTTCCTTGCACATGGGGGCTACAAGTAGAAAAAGGGGTCAGAAAAGTT
>CAMWQV010000057.1 GCA_947176425.1 uncultured Clostridia bacterium | reverse complement strand
CCATGAGAATGGTGAGGAGGAACTGGCGGTATTGCAGGATGAAGAGCTGCGGAAACATCTGAGGAGAAGGTGTGGTACAAAATTTCTTGATATTTACCGGAATGACAGTTTTGTAAATGCCAGAAGGCTATACGAATGTATTAGATTGGAGAGTAAAAAAGATGGGCGATGAAGCGGCAAAAAAATTTGTGAGATTGCCTGATGATTGTCTGCATCCTGACCGGCTGCGAGAGTCTGATCTCGAATTTTTATATGAGCTGATGAAGGATTCACAGCCCACAAGAATTGTTGCAGTTGATGCGGATAGAGATATTATGTCCGTGCTTGAGAGCTGTATACAGAAGTTGTCTCTGAACTGTCAGGTGGAACAGTGTGTTTTTTCTTCTCTGCCAGCGTTTTTGGACAGCGCGGAAAGTGGGATTGATTTTTTGCTTCTGAATTCTATTTGTAATATGCCTGTGGACCTTCTGAATTTTATTCTGGTCCTCCCTTATCTGAAACCAGAGGCGGTGGTTGTTTTGCAGGATGCGGTACTGCAAGATCCCGCAAACGGAGTATCCTTTGCCTACAGCATCTTGTTTCAAAATGTTACTGCCAGTAAATTTGCCCATAACCGGGAACATTACCCTGATTTCAGAGTGCAAATGAAATTATGCAGATATAATTTTGTATCCCCGCAATACAGCAGTGTCTATAGGAATGCTGTCCAGCAGTTTCATATGCTTTCCGCATTTAGGATCAACGAAAAAACATCCAAATACATAGGGGATATATTCGCGGCCTTGCGGATCAGGTGGCCATATATGTTGGACGGCGAATATTTAAAGGCCTGCGAGGATGTAATCGACAAACACTATGAGCTGGAACATGTTCAAATTTACAGACAGGCAGTGAAAGAGGCGGAACGCTTTTTTGACGCGTATCCGGATATGTTCGAGTATCTTGCAAATTCTCTTTTCCATTCTTTCCAGTATATTTTACTGTATGGAAAAGGAAAGCGGGGACGCGCACTGCGGGATATCTTTAAAAAGGCTGGGATCGATATTTCGGGTTTTGTGGTCTCCGATGGGAGGACGGCATACAGCAACGAGATTCCTGTCTATCCCTTTTCGCAGATTCCTTTTGAAAAAGATAAGGTTATCATTGTTCAGTCAGCGGCCTCAACTGAAATCGAGACTTTGCTTCGTCAATCAGGGTATCACTGGCTGGAACTGCCGGAAATTTTTTGGCGGAGGAGGTGTTTGTAAAATGCGAATTCAATTTCTGGGCGGCGGCCTGGCAAATCAGATCAGGCATTATGTGTTTGTCCGATATGCGGAGCGCCGGTGGCCGGGAGAAAAGTGGTTTTTCGATGATTCCTATTTTTTTAGCGGTCATGTTTACCACAACGGCTATGAACTGGAAAGTGTTTTTGGCATTAAACCCAATTTGTTGAGCCAATATTTTGATAAAACCACGTGGGAAAATATTCTGCGGTGGAAAGCAAAGGGCGTTGGCTTTCCACAGATTTTATTAAATACAGGAATTCCTGTAGTCTTGGTGCGGGATCCTATGAGGTCCGCCGTCTTTGACGGGATCGCGATAAAGCATTACGGATTTTCTCCGGAAATTATAACACTTCCATACAGCAATGTATATTATGATGAGGTGTGGGCGGAAAACGAGTGGTTCATGGCGTATCAGGAAGAGAACCGTGCCGAGCTGGTCTTCCCACCACTGCCGGATGACAGAAACCGGGAATATGCCGACATGATCTGCGAAAGTATGTCCGTGGGAATCCATGTCAGACGACAGGGATTTGTAGACGAGGGAACAGCTCTAACCTGCCGTCATTATTGGGAAGGCTGCAAAGAGGTGGTGGAAAAGTATCCCAATGCACACTTCTTTATCTTCTCGGATGAATTAGAGTGGTGCAAAGGACATGCGGAGGAATTAGGTTTTTGTCTGGCACCACATACCACATATGTTGCAGGCAACAGCCAGCCGAACAACTATATTGATATGCAGCTGCTCAGTATGTGCCGCGGGATCATCCGCAATGCGCGAAGCTCTTTTTCGCAGGTGGCCGGCTGGCTGGACAGGGATCTTATGTTTGAAATCAAGTTGTGGGATGATTCTCTTGGAGATTCAAGGTAGAAGGAGATTATGATTATGTGTGCGAAAGAAAATTGTTCTTATGTAAAAAACATATGTGCGGGAGAAGAGGACAATAGTAAAGAATATAATTCCGATGTCTGCAAAAACGTTTTAATATGGGGGACTGGAGATACTGCCAAGCTGCTTATGCAGAAAGGCGTATATGGGAAGATTATTGGCTATATCAGCTCCAAGCCTAATACGCCGATATTTAACGATAAACCGGTATATGCACCCGATGAAATTGATGTAGAATATGATATCATTATTGTTGCGGTCATACAGGAATCCGTCAATGTAATTTATGATACCGCTAAGAAAGTTAACCTGCCTCTTAGCAAGATGTGCTTTATATGTTTGCCGGATACAGAAGAGGTAGATGCAGAAGATAATTTTAGAAAAGCACAGCCGTTTTTGAGCCGGATCAACCAGGCATATCTGCCTAAAATAAAACGCAAAACCAGCAAAACAGATAATGGAGCTTATCCGGCGTTCTGCCGTGCGGCAGCTATGGATACAGCAATTTTTGAAAATTTTCGAAGAGACAATGTCTATACGAATGTTTTAGAACATGTTTCTTTTCAGTTGGGACAGAAATATCTTGATGTGATTACAGGTAAAGGCAGGCCAGAGTTTACGGATGCTGATTGGAACAATTTTTTCCAAAATGACTTATATGGCAACCCGCAGGTATTTTCATATATTATTCGCGGCAATAGGACGGAATGCTCACCAACTACCCTTAGATATATTAAAGTCCTACAGGATATTCTGATGTTGTTTGACCCACAGAATTTGAAGTCTGTTGCTGAAATCGGTGTTGGCTATGCCGGGCAGTGCAGATTGCTCACTAGCTATATTGAAACTATCAGCGAATATGCTCTTTTGGATCTTCCAGAGGTTTTACAGTTGGACAGGCGGTATCTGGAATGCTTTGGCAGCACTGAAAAAATAAGATTTGTAGATGGAACGAAAAAACTAGATACGGATAGGAAATACGATTTGGTGATAAGCAATTACGCATTTTCTGAATTGCTCCGCAGTATTCAGGACGTCTATTTGGATAGTGTTATTTTAAGATCCAACGCAGGGTATATAACATGGAACCGCATTTCATTTGAAGAATTAGACGGTTATAGTGTTGATGAACTTTTAAAGAAAATCCCCGGCTCGTCTGTTATTCCAGAAGAACCGGCATCCGGTCCAAACTGCATTATTATTTGGGGACAAGGCAAATGAGGTTAATTTAGGATTATCAGCGAAAAACATATTAAAACCCAGTATGTGGGATAAGAATTAGGAGGATAAACAATGGATTACAGCTTTTTTGAGAAAAAGGCACAGCAGCTTCGGGAAGAGATGTTTGAGGTGACAGTCAAGGCCAAGACAGGCCATTTGACATCATCTCTGTCTTGTACCGATATTCTGACAGCTCTGTTTTATGGCGGTATACTGCGCTACGACCCGAAAGCGCCGGATTGGGAAGGAAGAGATTACTTCATCCTGAGCAAGGCACAGGCTAGTCCGATTCTATATGAAGTACTGGCTGATACTGGATATTTTCCGAAAGAGGATCTCAATGGATTTGCGCAGGCCGGCGGTAAAATGGGTGTGCATCTGCAAAGCAGCGTTCCAGGTTCAGAGATTCTTGCCGGCTCACTTGCCTGTGGCTTTGGCATTGCGGCAGGATTGGCACTGGCATTAAAAAAGAACCGAGAAAACAATATGGTTTTTGCGCTTCTGGGCGATGGCGAATGTTATGAAGGCGCAGTGTGGGAAACAGCGGCCTTTGCGGCCCACAACAGGCTCCACAATCTGGTTTCGATCGTAGACAGAAATTATATATGCGCCACGCATTTTATTGAGGACGAGCTTTCTCTGGAACCGATAGAGGATAAATGGCGGGCTTTTGGCTTTGAAGTAAAACGTGTGGATGGACACTCCTTCCCAGAACTCTTTGCGGCACTGGCAAATGTCCGTTCGAGAAGAAGCACCAAGCCTCTGGTCATAATTGCTGATACTGTAAAGGGCAAAGGCATCCCGATGATCTCTGATCAGCCGTTGTGGCACGGAATCACTGTGACGGATGAGTCCGATATTGCACAGGCCAGGAAAGAACTTTACAACAAATAAGGGAAGGGGAAGATATCAATGCAAAAAAAGACTACTATGAGAGACACATTCTGGAACAGAGTCTATGAACTGGCAAAGGAAGACCGCGATGTAATCATTGTGTCCGCAGATATGGGCGCGCCGGCCTTGGATAAGTTTCGCTCCGATTTGCCGGGCCAGTATGTAAATGCCGGAATTGCGGAGCAGAACGCTCTGCTTATTGCAACAGGCTTGGCACTGAAAGGGAAGAAGGTATATGCTTATGCGATTGCGCCGTTTATCACCATGCGCTGCTTCGAGCAGATCCGTCTTTATCCCGCAGGCATGAATCTGCCTATCACAGTTGTTGGCGTTGGTGCGGGTGTTTGCTATGAGGAATCCGGCCCAACACATCATGCGGTAGAGGACATCTCGATTTTGCGTATTCTGCCGCATATGACAATTTATAGTGCCAGCGATAACCAGATGACACACAGCTTTGCGGACATCACCTACCGGCAGAAGTCGCCGAACTATGTGCGGCTGGACCGTATCGTTTTGCCCAACATTTATCCTGACGGTACGGATTTTTCAGAGGGATTAGGCATCCTGCGCCCTGTGGCAGAGAAGACAATCATAGCTACCGGAAGCATGATTAATACGGCATTGCAGGTCAGCGACACCTTGCGGGAAAAAGGCATTTCCGTTGGTGTGATCGATGCATACAGCATTCCTATCCAGATTGAAAAGTTCCGTAAAGCCACAAAGAATGCCTCCGTACTTTACACGCTTGAAGAACATACGCTTCCTGGCGGACTTGGCTCGCAGGTCTGCGAATTGGTGATGGACTATAATCTCCCCTTAAAAGTCAGGAGATCCGGCTTTGACTTCTCTCAGGGATATTGCTATACCTATGGAGGCAGAATGGAGATCCATCGCCAATATGACTTAGATGTGGAAAGCTTAGTTAGCAAGATCGAAGCAGAATGAGACGGAGGAATGGTTATGGAATTATTGCTGTTGCGGCCAAATGACCAAAAACATGTCTATTCCAGTGTCTCTGATCTTGTAGCGATCGAGCCGCCCTTTTGGGCGGCCACGATCGCCGCTTATGTGCGGAAAAATGGAATTGATGTAGGAATATTAGACGCGGAGGTTGGCAATTTATCTCCGCAGGAAGTGATTGGCAAAATTTCTTCCGTACAGCCAAAGATGATAGGAATTGTGATTACGGGAAACAATCTCTCCGCCTCTACATGGAAAATGCATGGTGCGGGAGCAATCGCGGCCCTTATCAAGGAACATTTGCCGGATTGCCGAATCTTTATGTGGGGGCTGCATGTATCCGCTCTGCCCGAACGTACCTTACTAGAAGAAAAGACAGATTATGTCATAAAAGGAGAGAGTCTCAGCAGTATCGTAGAACTGGTGAAGTGCGAACTTTTCGGCGGAGATCCTTCTTCAATCAAAGGGCTATACTATAGAATGGCGGACGGAGAGATCCATGGAAATCCAGAAATCGTATTAGAGGATACCTTAGATAATATGCCTTTACCGGCGTGGGATCTGTTGCCTATGGAGCGGTACAGGGCACATAACTGGCATCGGTTTGGGGAAACACCCGATACTCCGAAGGGATACGGTGTTATTGCTACCAGCCTTGGCTGCCCGTTCAGTTGTTCATATTGTGCGATATATGCTCTTTCGGGTGTTCACCGTGTTCGGTTCCGCAGTGTGGATAGTGTTCTGGAAGAGATCGACAATCTGGTCACCAAGTATCATGTACATTATATAAAAATACTGGATGAGAATTTTGTTCTGAACCGAAAATATGTGGAGGAGCTGTGCGACCGGATTATAGAGCGCAACTATGACCTCAATATGTGGGCATATGCCAGGGTTGATACAGTAGATGATCATATCTTAAAGAAATTGCGCAGAGCCAACATAAGATGGCTCTGTCTTGGGATTGAATCTGCCGATGAACAGCAGATGGATAACGTTAACAAAGGACAGTATAATAATGAACGGGTCAAAAGGGTAGCCGCCATGATCAAGGCCGCAGACATCAATATCCTTGGCAATTTTATGTTTGGCCTTCCTGATGATACGATAGAGAGTATGCAGGCAACGCTTTCCTTGGCGCGGGAACTCAACTGCGAGTGGGTTAATATGTATTCCACTATGGCGTTTCCGGGTTCTAAGCTATACTGGGACAGCTTAAAAAGCGGCGGACAGGATTTACCTGAGAGTTGGCTGGGATATGCTGAGTTAAGCTATGAAGCGCATCCGATGCCGACAAGGTATTTATCATCCAAAGAGGTCTTGGCGTTTCGTGACTATGCCTTTGAAGCGTTTTTTGACAATAATGAGCGCTATTTTGACTTGCTGCGGACAAAATTTGGGGAAACCGCTGTGCAGGCCGTAGAAGCGATGCTGCAAAAAAAGCTAAAAAGAAAGCTGTTGGAACAGTAAAGACATGGTTTTCACATGACCGGCTTATACAGTTATAGGCAAAGATGTTTAAGAGGAAAGAAGAAAATGAATCTAATTGTAAATGATACTACGCTAAAAGGTGTCAAGTATCTGACAACTGACCGCTTTGAAGATCTTCGCGGCGAATACGGCGGCATTTATGATGAGCAGTTATATTTTGAAAATGGATTGACAACCAGGTTCGTAGCGGATCAGGTTTCGTTTAGCTACCGAAATGTGCTTCGGGGACTGCATGGTGACTCAAAAACGACAAAATTGGTACAGTGTCTACATGGAACTGTATATACCGTTGTGGCTGACTGTAATCCATCATCGCCGGATTTTGGCCGTTGGCAGTCTTTTATCCTGTCGGATAAAAATCACAGGCAGCTGTGGGTGCCGCCTATGTATGGGATGGGCTATTATGCACAGACAGAAACCATAATTTTTACCTATAAGCTGTCACATTCCCTTGTCCCACCGGAAGAACAATTTACTTACCGGTGGGATGACCCCGCGTTCCAGATCCATTGGCCAGGCAGTACACCGGTTTTATCCCTGCGCGATAAAAAAGCGGTGCTGCTTTCTGAACGAAATAGCGCATCAAATGATTGAGCTTTTAAAACCAGATTTTTACTTTGAAGATATGCGCGGCGTTATTTGCCAGCTTGTCAGCGGTGGGTGGAATCAATTCAATGTCGTTGTGACAAAGGCCGGTTCACGCCGCGGCAGAATGCACTATCACGAAAAAAATATCGAAGCATTCTATATCATAAGTGGAAAAATCGAGTATCAATGCAGAGAAATAAAAACAGGAAAAAGCTGTCGGCATATCTTTACAGCTGGAGATTTCTGGTGTGTAAAGCCATATGTCGGACATGATTTCTATTTTCTTGAAGATACTGTACATATTGCCATGTATGATTTAGGGGTAGACCGGCCTGATGGATCGCGAGATATTGTTGAGTATAAAACAGGAGCTAAAGACGATGAATAAGGAAATTCGAACTGTTGTCGTAGACAACAGTTCGGGACCGCAGGCGGTCCCGAACAATCCCTGGATGTAGACAGCTTCTTGGAGAAGTCTGGCTTGCCGTTTCGCATTTTGGATGGAAAAGAGCGGGACTCCGCCATTCTCGCTCAACTGAAACGCATCCAGCAGGATACACAAATTGTTGGAACGGAACAACGGACGCAGACCTGGCAGAATGGATGGGACGAAATCCTTCAGAGATTTATTGCCAGCGGATATGATACGAGAGCCTTGCGTCCACAATATTTTCGTGAACGTATCCCAATCCGGCTGCATAAGAATTTTGTACTTTCAGAGAATCCGCAGCTTGAATTTGAGTTGGGAATGCAGATAAAAGAGAGAATATTTCAAAGCTATTTTTCAGACATTGACAGTATTTACGAATTTGGCTGTGGAACAGGATATAACCTGGCGGCATTGGCTGAACTGTTTCCACAAAAACAGCTCTATGGCCTGGACTTTGTTCCCGCAGCGATCGAAATACTGAAATTGCTCGCAGAAAAGAAGGGCTATCACATTACCGGTGGATTCTTTAACATTAAAAAACCTGATATGCAATATACACTGAAACCAAACAGCGGCATATATACATCTGCCTGTTTGGAGCAGGTTTCAGATCATTTTGAGGCATTTTTGCAGTATTTAATGGCACAAGGACCTAAGATATGTGTTCACCTAGAACCTATAGCAGAACTTTATGATGAGGAGAATTTAGTAGATTGGATGGCAAAACAGTTCCACTGCAAGCGGCACTATCTATCCGGCTTTTATCCTCGTCTGTTAGAACTGAACAGCGTTGGGAAGATCGAACTGCTTCAGGTGCAGCGCTTGGAGCTTGGAAATTTTAACCATGAAGCTTATACACTGATTGTTTGGAAACCAAAATCTTAAATAATCAGCTATGAGATATGAGAG
>CAMWQV010000056.1 GCA_947176425.1 uncultured Clostridia bacterium | reverse complement strand
GTCCTTCGTCCGCATAAATCGATGCCAATGTCCAATTGGGATGTTTTCGTATCTGGCATTCATAGTAGTTTTTTTGCAGTTCATAGGAGGATGTCTGCCGCGGATCACCAGTAGAGACTCTGGCATATACCGCTACGCGTTTTGGTTCGTTATCATCATCAAAGTCTGATTGGGATACTGTTACAGGGATTATGGTTACGTTTTCCATGTTTATTCCTTTGTAACGCTGACGAATTTTTGCTTTTTGCTGTTGCACATAAGTATTTTTTAATTCGTCTTCAAGCATTTCTGATCACCTCCAGTGCTTTATTAGAGTATAGGACATTTTACAGGCAGATGGAAATAACCACAGGGATAGATGTGTCCCTGTGGTTATTAATACTTTAGAAAAGAGTGACATTTTATTCAAAGTTTTCACCCTTTCTTTCTTCTGGTAAAATTTCCGGCTGGCTCGAAACGAAAGTGAGGTGAGAATATGGCTTTGAATTACAGATTGATTGGGCATAGAATCCGTACGCTGCGCAAGCTTCAGAAAATGTCTCAGGCTGATTTGGCTGAATATACAGGATTATCCGTTCCCTATATCAGTCACATTGAGACAGGAATTAAACACGTTAGTTTTGAATCTATTGTCAAAATTGCGGATGCAATGAGCTGCACCGTTGACCAACTACTTTATGAGAATCTGAAAAATGATCGCGGCGCTTATCTAGCTGAGTTCGCAAAGATGCTGTCCGATTATAGTGTAACCGAGCGGCGCATTTTGCTTGATTTGCTTATTGCGATAAAAAACTGCATGAGCAAAAGCGGGCTGCTAGATAAAGAATAGACAGGCCCGCCGCATCAGCTGATTGACAGTAAATCAAATCCATTATTTGGCTAATGCGTCAATAAGAAGACCGGTACAGCACACCGCTTGTACCGGCCTTTCGTATTCCTGCAATATAAATCTTTTTATCCCTCAACCGCCTCTATGAACACAATAAAAGCAAACAGGCCAGCGCAGACACTTTGTCTGAGCTGACCTTGGTACGCCCGGCTGGATTCGAACCAGTGGCCTACAGAGTCGGAGTCTGTCACTCTATCCAACTGAGCTACGGGCGCGTATCAATATAAGAAGTCTTGTTTCAAGCAACAGAAACAGTATAGCAGAAAACTCTGCGTTTGTAAAGGAAAATTTTCAAAAACTGTCAGCAAAAAAAAGCGTCTAACGGAAATACTAGCAAAAAGCGCAGAGGAGCGAGAAAACGATGAAAAGAGTGCTAGTTATATTACTCCCAATATTATCCATTCTCACCGGATGCATTGGTATAGAACCCGATCTATCCAGCTATGCGTCTGGACCGGCGGAGATTCCGTTAGAGATTCTGGGCGAACTGGACAGCGATACGCGGCAGACTCTCACAAGCGATCCGAAATATATTGCCTTGACTTTTGACGACGGTCCCCGTGCGGATACTACAGGACGCCTATTAGATGGTCTGGCAGAGCGCAACGCGGCCTGCACATTTTTCATTATCGGGGAACAGGTTCGCGGGAATGAGTATCTGCTATGCCGTATGGCCTCGGAGGGCCATCAGATCGGAAGCCATACCTATTCTCACACGCGTCTAACGACAGTAAGTACAGAGAATATGGTAGAGGAGATCCACAAAGCGGAAACAGTTTTGCAGTCAGTGGTTGGAAAGAAAGACTTCTGGCTCCGTCCCCCATACGGACAGATCGACAGAAAACGCGCAAAAGAAATTAAAACACCCATGATCTACTGGTCTGTGGATCCGCTGGACTGGAAGCTGCTGGACACACACAAGGTAGTAGATGCGGTGCTCAGTACAGTCCAGTCTGGGGATATCGTGCTGCTCCATGACTTCTACGCAACCAGTGTAGATGCTGCACTGGAAATAGTAGACCAGCTTCAGGCACAGGGATTTATATTTGTAACGGTAGAAGAGCTGTTCCGAATTCAAGGTGTAGAACCGCAGGCAGGGGTCTTGTATGCCAATCCGTTAAAAACCCGTCCCATTCCATAAAGCGTCTAAAAAAGTCCTGGAGAAGTGTCCCCAGGACTTTTTAGAGCATATTTCAAAAAGAGATCAAGCGAGACGGGCCGTGCTGACCTTCACGCCGGGACCCATAGTGGAAGCGGTCACACAGCTGCGGATATATTGGCCTTTAGCGGCAGCAGGTTTCGCCTTAATAATTGCACCGATCAGCGCATTAAAGTTATCGTTCAGCTTGTCAGCGCCGAAGGACACTTTACCGATGGGGCAGTGGATAATATTGGTCTTGTCCAGACGGTACTCGATCTTACCGGCTTTGACTTCCTGTACAGCCTTGGCCACATCGGGGGTCACGGTACCGGCCTTGGGGGACGGCATCAATCCTTTGGGACCCAGCAGCTTACCGAGGCGGCCTACCACGCCCATCATATCAGGGCTGGCGACGACGACATCGAAATCGAACCAGTTTTCTTTCTGGATTTTTTCGACCATATCCATATCGCCCACGAAATCCGCGCCTGCCTCACGAGCGGCGTCGGCCTTATCGCCCTTAGCGAACACCAGCACGCGGCGGGTCTTGCCGGTGCCGTGGGGCAGGACGATGGCGCCGCGGACCTGCTGGTCGGCATGGCGGGAGTCAACGCCCAGACGGACGTGCAGTTCAACGGTCTCATCGAACTTGGCGGAAGCGGACTTGCACACCAATTCAAAAGCGTCTTTGGCTTCGTACAGAGTAGCTCTGTCGATCTGCTTGGCGCTGTTCTGATATTTCTTTCCTCTAAACATCTTTCACGCCCTCCTTTATTCCCCAACGACAACGCCCATACTGCGGGCAGTGCCGGCGATCATGCTCATAGCGGCTTCCAGGCTGGCCGCGTTCAGGTCAGGCATTTTCGTCTCAGCGATTTTCTGGACATCGGCCTTGCTGATTGTCGCAACCTTGGTCTTGTTGGGTACGCCGGAACCGGATTCGATATTGCACGCCTTCTTAATAAGAACAGCGGCGGGGGGCGTTTTGGTGATAAAGGTAAAGGAACGGTCAGAGTAAACGGTAATAATCACAGGGATAATCATACCCATATCGCCTTTGGTGCGCTCGTTGAACTCTTTAGTGAACGCGGCGATATTGACACCATGCTGGCCCAGTGCGGGGCCGACAGGGGGCGCGGGCGTAGCTTTGCCCGCAGGAATCTGCAGTTTGACGTAGCCAACAACTTTCTGTGCCATGTCAGGCACCTCCTTGATAAAATGTGGTGGTGGCGGAGCCGTCCGCTCTGTATCTTCAGGCCCCTCCCACGGAACCCGCCAAGCGGCGGAAAAACGGTTTTACACTAGTCATAAATGGTCAGTCGCTGACGACTTCCACTTGACCCAGATCCATCTCCACGGGGGTCTGACGGCCCAGCATAGAGATGAGGACGATCACTCTTTCCCGTTCCAGGTCTATCTCGTCCACCGTGCCGATCTGATCCTCGAAAGGACCGTCGTTAATGCGGACATTGTCGCCAACGCTGTAATTGACGACGATCTCGTGCTTCTCCATACCCCACGCAAGGACCTCTTCTTCCGTCAGGGGGATGGGCTTATTGCTGGCCTCTCCGACGAAACCGGTCACGCCGCGCACATTGCGGACAAGATGCCAGGTATCATCCGTGAGGACCATTTTCAGCAGCACGTAACCAGGGAAAATTTTCCGTTCCACCTGTTTTGACACGCCTTCTTCGTTAATTTCGGTGACGGTTTCCAGAGGGATCTGGATATCGAGGATCATATCCTCCAGGTGGCGGTTATCGACGAATTTCTGGATCGTCTTCTGAACGGCGTTTTCATAGCCGGAATAGGTATGGACTACATACCATCTTGCGATATCGGACATGGCCCCTTACCCTAAAAGATCCAAAAGGGTTTTAATGAACAGCGCGGCGACGCCGTCGAACACCCAGATAAATGCCCCGAAGACCAAGCTGTAAAGAAGCACGGTACCGGTATTTTTCGTGACCTTTTCAGGACCGGGCCAAACGACTTTTTTCAGTTCGCTTCTCATTTCGCGGAACCAGCGGCCCCGGTCTTTTTGCTCTTTTTTGACGTTCTTATCTTCTGCCATAATTGGGTAACAATTCCTTTCCTTACTTGGTCTCCGAGTGGACCGTGTGTTTTCTGCAGAAGCGGCAGTACTTTTTCATTTCCAGCCGGTCGGGGTCATTCTTTTTATTTTTGACCGTGTTATAATTTCTCTGCTTGCACTCGTTGCATCTCAAAGTGATTTTGACGCGCATAATTGACGGCACCTCCTTCATAGTGTATGCAGGCTCAGGGCCTGTACCGAAATTGCCTCCCTGATAAAGAAGCGGCGGTATTTTTACGGGAAAGGAAAATCTGCCCACAAAAATAAAGCCCCGTTTCCACAGGTATTGTTTAGTATAGCATCATTTCTCTTGGAAGTCAACATAAAATTTACAATTAGGCTATTTTCTTTACGACAGGAATCATGTATAATATGGAATTACTTGCGGCGGGGCTGCGAAAGAGAAGGAGGCGCGCTATGCGGAGTATGGCAATCGATTATGGGGACGCGCATACAGGGATTGCGATATCAGACCTGACAGGACTGTTGGCAGGATATACAGAGACGATCCACAGCAGAAAGCGTGAGGAAGTCAAAAAGCGTCTGGGGGAGCTGATTGAGGAATACGGCGTCACGGAGCTGGTGTTAGGATTGCCGAAAAATATGGACGGCACATTAGGACCGCGTTCAGAGAAAGCGGAACTGTTTGGGCAGGAATTGCGCGAATTATTTGGGTTGCCGGTTACGATGTGGGACGAGCGGCGGACAACCATTGACGCACATAATATTTTGATGAACGCTGGAAAAAATGCAAAAAAGAGAAAACGCACTGTAGACGCAGTGGCGGCTGCTCTAATCTTAGAGGGCTATCTGACGCGGAAAAGAAGCGGATAATTGCATGAGACATGAGAGAAGAGATATAGATATTATAACACATTATAATAAACTTATTGATGATGAAAACGACCCGTTTCGTGATTCTCAGCCATTGAAAGAGTATATGGACAAATGGGACGGACCATTGTTTATCGATTCCATGAATTTAACTTTTGCAAAAAAAGTTCTTGAAATTGGTGTCGGTACAGGAAGAATTGCAGCAAAGGCAGCTCCTTTTTGTCTCCAATTAACAGGAATTGATATTTCTCCCAACACAATCCGCAGAGCAAGCGAAAATCTTTCCTGCTTCAAAAATATCGAGTTAATCTGCGCTGACTTTTCGGACTATATTTTTGAAGAAACGTTTGATGTTATCTATTCATCACTCACCCTGATCCATTTTGAAAATAAACAGAATTTCATCTGTAAAGTCAGTGAATTGCTGAATGAAAACGGAATTTTTTGTCTGTCTATTGATAAAAGCCAAAATGACAGCATTGATATGGGAAATTACAAGCTAAAAATTTATCCCGATAAATTGGATGATATTGCAGAATATATTCATTCAGCAAATATGTACATCTCTAAGCAATTTGACACAGAATTTGCACATATCATCATCTCTACAAATAGGTAATTTCAATTTGAGAAAGGAATTCCACATATGAACGATTATAGTATGCAGCACAAGAAAGCATGGGAATATAATGCTTATGAGTTTTGGGTAAAAACAACCGGTACCCCATCTGAGAGAGCGAAGCAGGATATTGATAACCCGATTGGTATGCTGAAAAAATATTCGGCATATTTTGATACTTATAATGGCATTAAAGTCGCGAATATATGCGGTTCCTGCGGTAAGAAAGCAATTCCTCTGGCTCTATTAGGTGCGCAGGTGACTGTATTTGATATTTCAGAAGATAATAAAAGATATGCTCTTGAAACAGCTGAGGCTGCGAATGTAGACATTGATTTTGAAGTATGTGATATATTAGAAATTGACACAGAAAAATATGGCGGCTGTTTTGATGTAGTGTTTATGGAAGGCGGCATTTTACACTATTTTCATAATATTGATGAATTTATGCGTATCATGTTTGCTCTGCTGAAAAAAGGCGGAAAATTGATATGCAGTGATTTTCACCCATTTACAAAGACAGCCGATATATTAAATTTTGAACAGCCTGTTATGGATTATTTTTCAACAGATATTATAGAAGGGGAAATGGCTCATGCCCGTTTCTTTCCGGAGGATATCCGCCAAAAAATGCCCAAATGCAGTTACCGGAAATATACAGTCAGTGAGATCATCAATTCCATACTGAACAGCGGCTTTCATTTAACAAAATTTGATGAACATCCTGCGTGGACAAACCATAAATTACCGGGAGAGTTTACCGCAACAGCAATCAAATAATATGATCCCAAAGAAAGGAATCCCAACATGAAGGAATACGTTAAGAAAAACAAAATATTATTTATACTGCTAGGCATTGCAGTACTGGTCAGCATTGCGGTAATCGTCATGCGATGGCAGGTGGAAGTGAAAAACAAGACATACGACGTAGTGCTGGACTACAGCGAGCTGGAACTGCTGGCGGAGCAGAGCGAAGAGGATATCAGCTGGTGGCTGGCGCAGTTCCGGGATATGGGAATCACCCGTGTTGGACTGACGGAGGAAAGTCTTTCAACGCTGATGGAAAGTTCACCGCTTCCCGTGACAGCGGTGATGATGGACGAGGTTATGCAGGACGCCGCGTGGATGGAGGAATATCCTGACACTTTTGTCCAGCAAATCGAACGTTACGGCTATGACCGTTTTGACGTACTGGTGCAGGCCACAGGTGAGGAAGCTGTCAGCTTTGTTACGGACGCCGTCGCCAAACGCTTTCATTCAGAAGACGTGGTTATAACGAACCTAGGTGATGAATGCTATATTTTAATCAACGGCTCTGTTACCGATACGCTCTATAGTCCTAACGAAAAATATATTACTACAGACCAGAAGGGATTTGTCGAACGGTCTAATATCGTATCCTCAAAAATCATGTATCTGTCTATCGGGCTGATGCCGGAAAAAGTCAAGATTATCCAGTCACTGGGCATGGAGGTCATCCCCCGTACACTCTGTTATAACGGGTGCAACGACAGCTATTATGCACAGGCGGTCGTAGACGGCTACCGGCAGTATCATATTGACCCGCCCTATATAATCGCCGGCGGTGAGGCTGTGATCGGCTACGATGACGCAACGGATAATTTTGCTCTCAACTATATCCGCGACAACAATATTACAATAGGATTGATCGAGACGAACGTTCAGCGGGAAAATATTTTGCAGACCGGCGTGGAGGATATCGCGAAGGCAACAGGATTTAATACTGTCCGTGTTTTCTCCGTCTGGAATTACATCCAGTACCGATACGGCTATTACGGATACACTGGAGCAGAGGAGATACAAAATACGTTTTTCCGCGCTATTGTAGAGCGCAATATCCGGATCATCTATTTCAAGCCTGTCAAATCCAAGGACGATACCCATGCTTATATTACGGACATCAGTGTATATCAGGACCTGTTTAACGGTCTGGACCGGCGTCTGAGCAGACACGGGATTACCAGAGACACTGCTTCCGTACTGGACAACGTAGAAGTTCCGTCTTTGGCAATGCTGGCGCTGGGAATCGGCGCGGGACTGGGCGGCGCACTGCTGCCGGGGACTTGTCTGCCGCTGAAAAAGAAATGGACTCTGCTGATGGCGGGAGGGGCGGCTGTGCTGGTGACCGCGGCGTGGTTCCTGCTGCCCAACACGTTCCGGCTGCTGGCGAGTTTTGCCAACGCCGTTGTATTTGCCTGTCTCGCGGCAGTATTTTTCCTCTGGTCCGCGAAGCAGACCGCCCAAAAGCTTCCGTCTGACGCGGGACTGTTAAAAATCCTGCCCAAAACCATCGGTATTCTTGCCGTTACGGTTATTATTTCCCTGATGGGCGCGATGATGACGGCTGCCCCCTTATCCGCAACCAGCTTTATGCTGGAGATTGGTATTTTCCGCGGTGTCAAAGCAGCGCAGCTTCTGCCTCTGGCGTTTTTCTGCGTGCTGTTTCTGTCCTGTTACGGCTTTTTTGAAACAGACCGAAGACACAACACTCTGCGGCTGTCCGACATTACCAACGTTCTGCACTGGACCATTCCCGTTTGGGCGTTTTTGGTTCTGGGTGCTGTAGGCGCGGTAGGATACTATTATCTTGCGCGCACGGGGCATGAGAGTGACGTATCTATATCGACGATTGAGATCATTTTCCGCAACGACCTGGAAAATCTGCTTCTGGCACGTCCCAGGAACAAAGAATTTCTGGCGGCATTCCCGGCGGTTATGCTGGCCGTTTACTGTTCTGTACGCCGTCTGCCCTTCTTTACCGCCATATTCGGACTGGCGGGGACAATCGGCATCACCAGCGTCTGCAATACGTTTATGCACATCCGCACGCCTTTGTACCTGGGCTTTGCCCGCACCGCATATTCTCTGGCGCTGGGCGTCGTTCTGGGAGCGGTGTACATCGTATGCTTTGAACTGCTGTACCGGCTGTGGGGCAAAGTTTGGAACAAGTTTGCGTTGGGATAAAAGAGAATGTACAAAATTCTGATATCGGGCTATTATGGCTTCAACAACATCGGTGACGAGTCCATTCTCCGCACGGTGATTGACAACCTGCGGGAAAAACTTCCGGATGTGGACATTACGGTCTTGTCTCAGGACCCTGCTCAAACTGCGGAAAAGTATGGCGTCCGGTCGGCCCGCCGCATGTCATTATGGGATATCTTCCGGTCTGTGCGCCGGTGCGACCTGCTGCTGTCGGGGGGGGGGAGTCTGCTTCAGGCCGCCCCCTCCGGCCGCAGCA
>CAMWQV010000055.1 GCA_947176425.1 uncultured Clostridia bacterium | reverse complement strand
CTTGTATGTCGCGTGAAGCTCCAGGTCCTCCGGCGTGAAGTTGGAGTGGAGCTTCCGGGTCAGCTTTTCTTTCCGGTGGCGCTCATTCAGTTTTTCTTGTGCTTTGGTAGACGGCTTTCTTTTCTTCCGCTTCCCGCCGCCTGGCTTCCCTGTCTCAAAGACTGGGTAGATATATACGTCCAGATATTCCCCGCAGGTATACTTCTTTTCCCGGTACACAGTGCGCATACCGTAGCACCCCCTCCGTGGTCGTTAAGTTACGATTCCATACAAGGCCGAAATGCGCCGCCGCGCATAGCTTTTTTCTGGATTTTTCACGCTCGTTCTTGTATGCGGACCCGGAGTGTGGTATAATGCTTGTGTCATGGTGAATACCTTCCGGGTGTTCACGCCTCCGCCGCTTCGCACAGCGACGGAGGCTTTATTTTTTTGTCAGCGAAACAGGCTGCATTGGTCGGCGTATTGTTCAAACCGCGCTTCCTGCTTCTCAAAATAGGTCTTGTCGATTTCAAAGCCGATAAAATCAAGCCCAGCTTCCAGGGCGGCAATCCGGCTGCTCCCGCTCCCCAGGTGGGTATCAAGAATTTTGTACCTCTGCTTCGCGTAGTTCTGGAAAATCCATTGATACAATCGTACCGGCTTCTGTGTCGGGTGGAAGCGACCGTCCTTGTCCGCTCCAGCTCCGCCGAAATATGGATAATCAAAGCACTTTGCCGTTTTCTTGAATGATGTCCACGCCAGTTCCCCGGCACTGTAGGTTTTCACCGGCTGGTGCTTATACCAGAAGATAAATTCTGATGTAGGCGGCAACAGATCCGATAGGTGATTCCAGCCGAAAACAATCTGTTCCTTTGATACACGGAACAGCTCTTTGAAGTATTCCGGCGTTGGCCGCATATCGTTGACAGATGATAGCTGCCCGTACTTCCGTATGCGTGATGTTTCTCCTTTCTTAAAGCGATTGATCCCATAGGGCGGGTCCACCACTGCCAGGTCGAAGAACCTATCCGGGAATTGCGCCATCCCTTCCATGCAGTCCATGTTGTAGCACTTATTCAGTTTTAGCGTCTTTCTCACCCCCAGGAGGTCCGGTTCCCTTCAACCACGCCAGATGTTTACACATACGCATAGCGCACCCCCGCCGCCGAATATAAAGGTCGTTCATCAGCCGTTTATGTAGGGCACACCAGGCCGTGGCGTTGGCGGGCGGCTTGCTCCGTTTCTTCCTTGCCATATCACCGCCGGTTCCTCATGCTCTGCACGACTTCCCGGACCACCCTTTCCGCCGCGCCCGGCAGGTCCGCCAGTGCGGAACATACCCCACCGGCGCATTGATTTTCTGCTCCCTGGTCTGCACTTCCTCCGGCCTTGCCATCCGCCCGGCAATCTCGCCCAGCTCGTCGTCATAAAATTGCTCGTCCCCGTCGCCCTCAATAACAAATACCGGCTCCGGGTCTACAGGGATATAGCGTCCGTCCTCTGTGTGCATCCAGTCAATTCCCGCGCCACAGTCTTTGCATTGGCTCACAGTTTCACCCCATTTCCGAATTACTGATTTGACTTAAAAAATGCCTGCGCAAATCCAGGTGGTGTTATCGCACGAAAGTCTGCGTCCGTTTTTGGTTTTGCCCACGCCAGTTGCGGTATCAACGCCTGCGCCGATTTGTGCAGATATGCGAAATTGGGCTTTCCTCTTCCTTTCCTTGTGTATAACGGCAGCTTGTTAGGAACGTCATTCCAGTCTGTATAGATTTTTTCCGGCGGCGTAAAGCTCCCCCATAGTTCGGTCCTCTTTGTCCACGGGTCCCCGTATTCCCACGGCTGGAATATCATTTTTGACTTTCCCATGTATTCCCGCAAATGCCCAACCGGGTTTTCCATTGCCCGCCAGACAGGCTTGCTTTTTACGATGATACGCATACAAGCCATCACGATTTTTAGACCTTCCTGCGGCTTTCTCTCTCGTGCCTCCGCCTTGCAGTTCAGCACGGAAAACTCCGTGCATGGCGGCGCAGCGAGTATGCCGTACACATTTTCCGGCGGCTTATAATCAAGCACGTTATACTCCGGCAGGGTTATGTTCCTTACATCATATCCCGCCGCCGCATATGCCCTTGACCAGCTCCCGCTTCCTCCGCAAAGGTCAAGAATGATTTTCGGCTTTCCGGTTCTCTCGTCTATAGCGCTCACAGTTTCACCCCCGTTTCGGGTCAAACTTGTAGAAATCCGGCTCCGCCCCGAAAACTAAGCGGTTGTTGCACCATCTTTGAACCAGGCGGATTGCCCTCGGCGCGTGCGGCTTGTCATAAATCATCACATACGGGCTGTATCCAAGGTCCCGCAACGTGTTAATCCGCCGCAATGCGTTTTCCAATTTTTCCTCTGGCGTTTCCCCGTCTCCGTAGTTGGTCAGCACATAGACGCCCAGCTTCCGGTAATCCTTTATGCCGGACAGGTCCTTGAACTGCTGGAAATGCTCTGTCAGGTCTTGCGCCGGATTGTCCCACGCAAAATGAATGTTCTTCGTCCTTATGCACCGTATCAGCTCCACGTTCCGCGCATTTGTCAGCCGAACGTCCAGTCCTTGGGTAAAGTCCACCCACGCGCCGCTGTCTGCAAGCTTTCCCAGCAGGTCCATATGTTCCGGACATGCCAGCAGGTTCGGGTCCAGCAGTTTTATGTACTTCTGCCCATACCACCATTCGGAGAGGTCAGCCACCTTTTTTGAGGCGCGTCCCTCTTTCTCCGCCACGATGCAGAACGAACAGGCTCTTGGGCATCCCCTGGTTAAAAAGCCGTATGCTGTCTCTTTGGTCAATTTCGGGTAAAGGGAATAGTCCGGGTATACATGCTCTACTTCGTCTGGCAGGCGGTTGTCCAGTCCATAGCCTGTCCCGCCCTTGATGATCTCGCGGGTGTTCACCGGTTCCAAGATATCTGGAGAATACGTTTCGTCAAACACTTTGCTGATGTACACCCGATCATACTGCGAGAAGCCCGACCACCATTCCACTGTATCGCCCCGCGCTTTGTGCCAAGCCGACAGCTTCATCAACGCGAGATTGGGAAAGTGGTGGGAATCCGCATCTATTAAACCAATATGCATATCTTTACTCTATCCAGCAGCGGTCCGGCAGTGTAGAGACAAGCCTTTCCAGCGTTGCGATCTCAGGGCCATATATGTTGTACCGAAACCCGCCGCTCGCCTCATTCGCGACCTCGTAGGCGTTTTCAATACTCTTAATCGTTTTGAGCAGAGCCATGTTTTCATCCTTCACGATGTCAAAAGCGTTCTTGATGTAATCAAATTCTTCACGTATGTCGATCATCGCAAGGAAGATTCTCAAGGTATGCTGGATTGATTTGACCATTTGGGGTTTTGTTTTCCGACAGAGCCGCTTACCGGCTTCTGTAACGGCGTACTCCGCATCATATTTGTCCAGATTGAAGTAATCGCTTTCTCCGCAGTCAAATCCCCAGATTCCTCCTCCGCGCTCCCTGTAGAAGTCTCCAACAAGGGCCACCAGACAGGAATTAAAATCCGCCTCCGGGTCATAGTGTTCATCGTATTGGTTTGCCCATTCTTCCCGCTGGAGTGCCTCCAACAGTGCGTTGACCTTTTCATCCAGAGCGGCGAACGCCATCTGAAACTCATACTCAGCTTCACTATCCCCGTCAAGCGCGTCCAACAGCGTCCGTTCGTCATCGCAGAAATAGCGGATGTCGCAACACGCCTCAGAGATTTCATACAGTTCTGTTTGAATGGACCCGTATTCCATAGACGCTAGGGCGGGTCTCCGACAGCGCCGCAGTTCACATGCGCGGTCCGTCTTTGTTTGCTGTATCATTGTAGACTTTCCCCTTTCAAATGCTCAAGCACTATTGCGGTTGAGGGATTGAATATCACAGCAGGGCGGACGCCGTAAGTATTGGGAACTCTGCAATATTCGACGCTGGTTCCGTATTCAACCAGCATTCGGCCCTTTACCATATTGCCGCACTTCTTATCTGGTATCTTTTCGTGCTGCTCCAGCCACCATAAGTCAGCTTCATCCAAAGGCGGTATCAGATGTTGATTTCGATGATACTGCTGTTGTGTCAGCAGCGTTACGCAAGCTGCATCTTCCGGCATTCCAGCGTCGGCAAGAAATTCACTGTATCTTTTCAAAGACCTGCTCACGCCGTCTGTATGTGCATCGTTCCTGTCGTCTCCGTCCGGTATGCCGCGCTCCCATATGTCCCTCCGCAGGGAGAGTATGCCGCCGTCTACGCACTCCAGCTTAATAAACCAGTCTCCAAACGCCTGGAAAGTTGTTCCTTCTGGAATGCTTTTCAGTGTTACTTGTTTCCCGATCATAAGCGCCGCCTCCTTTTTCTGCATCAACGGACACCATGCGGGGATATATGGGAGAAAGCGACTGTTTCCCACGACGTATCCCCGACGCGGTCCCGGTGCAAAACACCTCGCCCACAGAGCAGCCTTTTGCCCCGGCTCATTCACAACACGGGCGCACCCTTCGCATGTTCTGGACCAGTCCGCCCCGCCGCTCATGCCTTTTCCATTTCCGCCCGCAGGCTGTCCTTGATGTAGTAGTCCAGGCCCAGTTCCTTGCATAATGCTTCAGCCTTGTGTCCAAACTCTGCCCAGTTGATGTCGGACTGGAAATAGTTCAGTTTCCCGATCTTCACCTGGTCAAAAACATCGCTGCAATTTTCAATGCAATCCAGAACCATTACAGCATTAACAACCGGTTCAAAAGAACACCACGTTTTTATGCCAAGCGATTTTGTATAAAATGCGTCTTGAACTCTATCTGACGGCATATAAACGCCATCGTAAGAACCGTCATATGTCACACCGTACCAGTCCCCGCTGTCCAGTAGGTCAAAATCCCGGCTTCCATCACCCTTTGTGAGAATTTGCACATGGTTCCCCGACTCCTTCAGAATCTTGATAACCTCGCGTGTCGGCGTGGTATCGTACCCCGTCGGATACGGGTCGCAGGTAAAGCAAAGATGAATCAGTTTTCCGGTGATCTGCTCCCGCTCTATCTGACGGCGCACAGCCTCCACAATACCGTCCCGGGGACGCACGTCGGAATGGAACTGTTCCCGGTTCCTGCGCAGGACCTGCGGAACAAAACAGTAATAGCATCTGTGCGGGCAGCCGGTGAAAATGTTGATTGCGCAATCACCGTATTCTTTCGCCGCACCTTTGGGTGTATAGACTGGTCTATAGATTGTTTTCATTCGTTTGTCTCCTTGTCTACAAAAAATGAGACTTGCGCTATATGCTCCGCGAATCGCCGTTCCTGCGCCTGGAAGTAATCCGAATCGATTTCAAACCCGACAAAATCCAATCCGGCGTTATAGGCTGCGATTCTGCTGCTGCCGCTGCCCAAGTGAGTATCCAGAATTTTATCTCCTGGTTTTGCGTAGCGGCTGAAAATCCAGGCGTAGAGGGCGATAGGCTTTTCACATGGATGTATGCGGTATTGATGATTTGCTCCTTGCTTTTCCTGCCTCATACCTGACCATAAATACTTGAATTTTCTGACTGATTCAGGGAAGTTCGTCCACGCCAATTCACAGTCGGCATAGTTTGTATTCCCGTTGTCTTTGTCCCACACAAGCCAGCAGGAGGCGTTGCGAGAAATCATCGCCATGAAGTGATTTGCGCCCCATATAACCTGATTTTTACTGACACGGAACAGCTCTAAAAAATATCCCTCATCTGGAGGTGTATCATCTACAGGCTTATAATCAATACGCTTTGCCAATTTCGCCCGTGACCCAGACTTAGCGCCATTTTCACCAATCCCATACATGGGGTCTACCACAGCCAAGTCAAACCACTTATCCGGCATTCGCCTCATGGCCTCCATGCAGTCCATGTTATAAGCGATATTCATTTTACCGGCTCCGCTGATCCTTTCCGCCGATAGTGATAACCAATACCGGTGTATCCATATCCATCCATTCTGCATTTGGTTCGTCCGCTGCCAGTTCCATGTATTCAACAATATTGTCTCCGCACGCTTCCAAGCATCCAACAGTTCGCATTTCCTGGACCGTACCACCGCCAACTGCTTCCAGTTCATGCAGCCCTATCCTGTGCAGGATGAAAATGCGGTCCAGCGGCGATAGAATAGAAAGGATGGACGAAAGCGTCACATTCTGGTTTGTATCTGCTCCCATTCTTTTAGGCTCCTTTTGATAATACAGCTTGTCCTATTCGGTGTTTAGGACTGCTTTACTAAGCAGTCCTTACACTTACTTCATCCTTGTGCAGCAGAAATTTGTTCCTTCTCTGCCTTGTTTTCTGGTATGTTCTCTTTCCTGCTGACGGTAACAGTCAGTTTAATATCAGGAAAGTTTTCGTTAATAAGTCGTCTCAACGTCTCATAGAACAATGGGACATTCAAATGCCCTTCGACGGTTCCATTCAGCAATATCAACGCCTCCTTTCAATCTAACCTATGGTTGTAGCCTTGTCCACTATGTCACGCTTCCGTTTGCTGACTATTGCCGTCTGCCAGTTAACTTCCTTTGCGTACCCCTGCTATACTGGTCCCGGCGGCGTTGCCGCGCCGCCGGAATCTATAGAAAGGAGAATTTTCATGATGAGTGATGAACCCAGATACACTCTCCCAGGACCTACTTGTGAGTTTCTGGCAGAAACCTGGCTCCGGCAGCAGGACTTACACGGCAAGTCCGCAGTTGAAATCGCGAATATGTATTGTTCCGCGCTGGTCCAGATCTGGGAGAAATACACCCCGCCAAAAGAACAGCCGAAAGGCAGGCGCGTAATTCACCCCGGTATCCAGCATGACGCTTGGTAAGCTCACTCCTATCTGTCTCCGGCCAGCAGACTGACCTACACCTCCACCTCAACGCTGATCTCTGCGTTGGGGTGGGCTTTTTTATTTCCTCTACCGTCCGCAGCGCGGCTTCCAAGTTGGTTTCCAGCCTTCCGCCAGGCGGTATCTCGCCTATAAGTGCGCTACTGCCCCCGACAGCGTGGATATAGACCTGCAGCGGTTTCTGTCCATTCACATCCCTCACCTCCTTCCGTTATTGCTTCGCCCACCCATCACTCCCACTTATCCGGTTTATGCGCTGGGCCGCTCCGCTGTTTTCGCTATTGATTGCCTGATTGCTGTCTGCCGGTTGACTTCCTTCGCACGCCCCTGCTATACAGATTCCTGCGGTGTTGCCGCACCGCCGGAATCTGTAGAAAGGAGCTGTACAATGAGACGGTATACACTTTCATTTCCTTCCAATATGTCCCAGGATATGCGCGGTCAGATTTGCGCGTGGCTGGACAAGCACGGCTATCTGAATAACCCATCCTTTACCACAGAGCAGTCCGGTCCTTTTGGACTGATCTACACGCATAACATTAGCTTTATAAACGTGTTCTCCTGTGGTGATTGTGACGATGCCATTCTGAAAAGCGCTGTTTCGGACAATCCGCTTTTCTCTGGCTGCACGCTCACGCAGACCTGAAACGCACTAAGAAAAATCGTCCCGCTTCATCTCAAACAGTCCTAGCTCCGGGTCACATTCGATTGTGACTCGGAATTTTTTCCCATCAACCCAAAGCATTTTCCCAAGCTCCGACATGATAACGCCCGCTTTGCTCAGGATTTCGTCTTTCCCACGGAGCAGATGCTTCGGGTTTGGCTCTGGCCCGATTGACAGTCCATAACGTGTTTCCTCCATCGTCTCTCAGCCCCTTCCTCACATTGCTTTGCCCGCCCATCACTCCCACTTGTCCGGTTTATGTACTAGGCGTCTGCGTCTGCTTATCAGCGGCCATATTCAAGCCGCATCTGACGCCGCTAATAAATTGGAAGAAGTCGCGCAGCTTTTCCGGCGGAACGCACTTCGTAATTTCAAAGAGCATCCCCGCCGCTTCTTTGTACTCACGCGGCATAACGGTTTCCATCTGATTTAACATTGAAGTGACCTCCTTCTTTCTTTTTCTGGCCTCCTCTGCTATACTGGTGCCGGCGGTGTTGCCGCACCGCTGGAATCTATAGAAAGGAGAAAGCTACATGACTGACAGACAAAAATTGATTTACGACTTGTCCCTCCAGTGCGCCGCCGCGCAGTATACGCAGTACACCAAAGACGGCAAATCGACACAGGCTGCCATGCTGGATGCTTTTACCGGAAGCGTCCTGGCCTACAACGCCATGGCCCCCGCCGCTCTTGATGCCGCACTGGCTGAACTCAAAAAGGTTCAGCCGTAAATTGGTAGTCCCCAGCCTTTTCCATGGCGCAGTCCCGCGCTTCGCCCCATTTTACGCGGAGCATAGTCGATAAGGTCCGCATCTCGGAAAAGGTCAGTCCTTGCCTTTGACACATATCCATGATGTCATTGGCAAGGGCTTTTATTTTCTCCGCGTCCATGTCCCCACCTCCTTCCTCCTATATTGGTTTTTCCAAGGCATTTCATCGCTTTTGCTTGCCTTGACAAATGCATTATAAATCGCTTAATTGCATTTGTCAAGGCAATTTTGAAAAATTATTTTTCCGTTTGCCTTGACTAAAGCATTTTCTTGTTATATACTGTAACTATCATCCACGAGAGAGGGGGTGATAGTATTGGAAATGCACGATAGGATACGGGAACTTCGGAAAAAACATCTTCATTTGTCGCAAACTGCTTTCGGTGAAAGATTAGGGGTAAGCCGCTCCGTTATTAACAATATTGAATTGAACACACTGGCCCGGCCAGATCAGAAGCTTTCCCTTATCAAGCTGATGTGCAAGGAATTTTCCGTCAGCGAGGAATGGCTTTTGAACGGAACAGAACCCATGTTTATTGAGCCAGACACGTTCAGCTTGGATCAG
>CAMWQV010000054.1 GCA_947176425.1 uncultured Clostridia bacterium | reverse complement strand
ATTACCTTATTTCTTATCCTTTAGACTCATTTACACGTTTTATTTTTCACTCCCTTCCAACGTAGCAAAGTGTTTATTGCCCAGACTATATGGGACTGAACGGGATGTAACGGATTCTTCCTGAGATACTTCAGGTATTTCTGCTGGTGGCTGGTATTGGACGATCGACTTGATTTCTCCCGCCGCTAATTGGCTGGCCGCTTCACCCTGCTGCTCTGGGGTCAGCCTGGACAGCTTTATAGCATCTGTTTTTGTGATCTTGGTATCTGTCCCCTTGATAATAGACTTTGCCTCTGCGGTTAAATTCTTTGCTGCCTGAACTTGCATCTCTACTGTGCGGGGTGTTACTCCCAACTTTTTTGCAGTGTCTTGCGCAAAGGATTTCACAGAATCAGAACGAAAATTTTTCGTTCTGAAATTCTCACTCCTGCGATCACCGCCATCTTTTGCTTCTGGATGGAGTGTTTCGTAAATCTCCTTCCGCCGTAAAAGCAGATTGCCGCAGTCTACCAGAGAAAGGTCAGCACGGACAAAATTCTCGTCAATCTCTGCCAACTCCGCTTGCAGGCCGTCCAGATCGCTGACCATACATTCGATCTCTGTCCAGCCCAGCAGTTTTGCCGCTTCCAGCCGGTGCAGTCCGGCGATCAAGGTATGTCCGCTGTCAACAGTAATCGGATGGAGCAGGCCAATTTCTGATATACTGTCCGCCAACTCTTGGATATCCTTTGGGACTGCATCTCGCCGTCCAGCATTGACGCTAATCTCGCTGATCGGAATAAGCATTATCTTATCGTCCTCCTTAGTAGTCTGATTTTATATGACCGGCGCGGGGTTCTCCGCGAATCTTCTGTAGAATATGTGCCGTATTATCAGGCAACGGGACCGCCTTACTGCTCATCCCTGGCATGGGAGCTATGCAAGCCTGTTCTGGTATGGCAGCGCGATACCGGACAGATGGTGGCGGCAGTTGACTAAGCTGCCCAGGCCATTCCCTCAGTATCCCCCTTTTAACCTGCGGTACGGTGTTTTGTGGTGCATCCCGCGTCTGCGGCGTTACCAGCGCCGGACGGTTATTTCACACTGCTCGTACTTTGAAAGGCAGGAACAGGCGGAGAGCTTCACCAACGCTCCTTCCAGTCCACGGGCCTATAGGTAGTACTTGCGGTTATATAACCAATGCAGGATTGCAACACTTACATAGTGGCTATAAGCGGAAACTCGTTCCGCTGTTTGTCAAGGTGCTGTTTTAAGATGTCACCACATTCAATGATAGCACTTATACCTGAAAACACCCTTCAGGTATGGGAAAGTTTTTTGAAAACTTTTCGACCTATTCCTCGCAGCTAAAATCTGTCCCTCTATTACCTAATATCCGTAAAAAATGAATTTTGCTCATTATTCGCAGGAATCGTCAAAACAGTTACAAAAAGCGGCAAAGTGTTATATTTACAGATTAGCGCAAGCCGCGGTTGTTCGACTATTTTTGCAAAGATGAAGATGGATATTACTTCCGTTATAAATGATAGGAAATCCTGTGATCTGGGCACTACAAGAAAATACTTGGATGGCCCAGCGTGGCCCTGTTTGGTATGCCATCACTATAATTCCTACCTTTGCAGGCGGGATATAATAAGATGTTGTAAAAAAGAGTCAAAAAGAAGCCAAGGCCATCCGAAAAAGGGTGGTCTCGGCTTCTTTGAATTAATAAGAGGAATAAAAAGGATGTTGTAAAGCAATCCGTTGAAAAACGGCGAAAAGGGGAAATATTGGGGGAATCAGGCGGCAAATTGTTTTTGTAAAGACTTGATTGGATACATAGAACAGAATTATGCTGCTATGATTACTTTGGATATGATGTCAAAAATTGCGTATATGAGTCCCAACAACTTCTGCTATTACTTTCGGAAAGAAACTGGGAAATTCCCTCTTGCATTTATCAACGAGTATCGGATACAGAAAGCCGCGCAGATGCTGTCAGAAACAGATTTACAGATTTCTCAGATTGTACAGTCTGTTGGATTTGATAATTTCAGCTATTTCATACGAAAATTTTGGGAGTATAAATCCATTACGCCAAAAGAGTACCGTAATATATGGAGAACGCAGAGCAACGAGAACGAGCCGTAAAATAATGAAATGCAGCAGGGGGAGGCTGTCCCCTGCCGCATGAGCTGTTCCGCTATCTGAATAAAGAAAATTGAAGGGCATCAAGGCAAAAGTGTTGACTGAGAACTTGTATTTTCTTGTCAAAAGTGGTATTCTAGTGAAGTAGTCATATCTAGTTTTCCCGTCAAGAGTGGAGTATAGCCTGACGGAATACGGCAAATCGCTTAGGCCCATATTGAACGGGATGTGTGAGTGGGGAGAGCATAACCGGATATAGATGATTACGGTTTGTAAATTCCTGATAAGTACGATTAAATAATGAAAAAGCGAGGTGCGCTATGGTGAAACAAGTACGGCTGCAAGTCAATCTCCAAAAAAAGAAATCAATAGAAACGACAGTCCCCGTAAACGCAGGCAGCGTTGAGGAAGATGGTATTTGTGTAACATTGACTGAAAAGGTACTCAGTGGATGCAGAATCGGGCAGATTCAATTGCAAATCCACAAAGAGCCGCTCAGTGCTCCAAACAATCTGTCAATGGAGGCCCCTGTCAAAGTATATCTCCCAATGCAGGAGCGTCCCGAAAAAATCACCGCGATGTATATGTATAACCCGTGGTGGACACGGCCCGTTTTTGTGGAAAGACTCCAGGATATTCCCGACCGAACGCAAGTTGCTTTTTTCAAATATAAGGACAAATACGCCTGCTTTGTGCCAATGGTTGGCGGCAAATTCAAAACGTATATGACCAGCGGAACGGAAACCGAGCTTTGTCTGGAAATGACTGCGGGGTTGGGCGGTCAAAATCAGATGGACGAACCACTGTACCTACTTGCAGAAGCAGCTACGGCAGCGGAGGCCGTACATACAGTATTCGCACAGCTGGCGGAGATGAAGGGCATCCGCCCGAGGGAAGCACGGAGAATCCCGGAAATGTTCCGCTACCTGGGCTGGTGCAGCTGGGACGCTTTCCAGACGGAAGTAACCGAGGACAAAATCCGGCAAAAGGCGGAAGAGCTGATTGAGAAGCGAGTGCCCGTAAAATGGATGCTGATTGACGATGGGTGGTTTTCTGCACGAGACAAAATGCTTTTTGACTTTGCTCCGGACAAGGCGAAATTTCCGGATGGTTTCAAAAAAATGATTGAAGCTATCAAAGAGAAGAGCGTCGTGAAATGGTTCGGTGTCTGGCACGCTCTCGGCGGCTATTGGGATGGAATCGCCCCCGAAAGCGCACTGGCAACACGGGAATCTGCCCATTTGTACCACACAGTTAACGGGGCAGTCGTTCCAAGTCCAAAAACCGGCGCGGGATTCTATGACAGCTGGTATCAGGTCCTGGCACATGAAGGGATCGACTTCGTAAAAGTAGATGGACAAAGCTCTGCGGCGTTTTATTTTGAAAACAGCCTGCCGGTCAGTGAGGCTGTGCAGGGAATCAGCGAGGCGCTGGAAAGCGGTGCATACCGTATGGATGGCGCGATCATTAACTGCATGGGTATGGCAATGGAAAACATTCTGGCAAGGCCAGTCTCTGCAATCTCCAGAAACAGCGATGATTTTCTGCCCCAAACAGAGGGGAGCTTCACAGAACATTTACTACAAAACGCATATAACGCCATTTATCACAATGAAATCTACTGCTGCGACTGGGATATGTTCTGGACAAAGCATGAAGATGCTGTCAAGCATAGTCTGCTGCGGGCGATCAGCGGCGGTCCCGTTTATTTCAGCGACAAGATTGGGGATACCATACCGGAGGTGTTGAAACCTCTGGTGTATCAGAATGGCATGGTCTTGATGATGGACCGTTCCGCTAAACCCACGGAAGACTGCATCTTTTCCAATCCGCTGGAAAGCGGTGTTTTGAAGCTGCACAATGTTGCTTCATGGGGCGAGGACAGAAAGGGCGGCGGGATTGCCGTATATAATTTGACAGAGGAACGACAAACATTCACCTTTACACCGGCGGATATACCAGATCTGGACGTGTGCGGCCAATATTGGGTATACGACTTTTTCCAGAGAAAGGTGTCCTCGTTGGGGAGACATGAGACATACCAGAATACCATAGAGGGTATAGGCGTTGCCTGGTATGTGATTCTCCCGCAGATTGTAAATGCCGTCTGTCTCGGTCTGCTGGATAAATATGCCGGGTTCTCGGCAGTGGAAAGTATCTGGGAATCTGAGAATGTAAGTGTTACTGTTCTCCGAGCTTCCGGCACAGTAGGCTGGGTATCTGACAAGAACCCTCAAAATGTGATGTTAGACGGCGCTGACGTTACTGACAAGATAAAAAGAGAGGGGAACCTGTGGGAACTGTCACTTCCAGAGGACAGCAAGAAATTTGTACTTTCCATCCGCTGGTAAACTAAAGTGCGAGAAGAGAGTTTTCTCCCTTCCCGCACTTATTCTTATTCTTATTCAGGGCTGTAAACATCTGCTTGGGTTTCGTAAATGACACGGACGAAATCATACTGACCGGAGTGTTTTCTGAACTGATCTGGGGTTACGCCCTTCACCGTTTTGAACACCTTTCCAAAGTAATTATCATTGGCGTATCCTACCATACGAGCAATTTTGTGAATTGTATAATCAGAATGTATCGTCAATAGGCGGCACGCCTGCGATATGCGAAGCTCACGGAGATATTTTCCGGGTGCAAGCCCAAATTTTTTGTGAAATTCTTTGCACATGGAGTATTTCGGCATATCCGTTTGTTCAGCGATTAAGTCCAGATTCAAGTCAAACCGGAAATAATTTTGGTCAATATACGCCTTAACAGAATCAATGCCGGACAGCTCACGGCTTGATTGCTCCAGCACATAAGCGGTCAGATCAATCCAGAAATTGTAGGTCGCTTTTGTATTTTCAAAGAAAGTTTTCAATTTATTTTTAATGGCGCACTCATAGATGTGGAACATCGCCTGCTGAAGCTCTGGCGGAAGACGCAGGACAGGACCTGCAGCCTGATAGATTTTTCGCAGCAGCGGAAGGCATTCTTTTGAAAATTCCAGGTATAGCACCTCCCAAAAAGGGGCATGGGAGGGCAGATAGTAGCGGCTTTTTCCCGGAATATCAATGACGAATGCCTCGCCGGGACAAATACTGTACTGTACTCCATCCACCTCCAGGGCGCCTTCTCCCGCAACGCAGTATTGGATCAGACACAGTTCGTCTTTGCGGCTTTGGCTGTCCCAGCAGTACTGGGGAAAATCAACATAGTGAAAACCTGCACCCTTGAGTGTCAAAAAGGATAAATTGGAGGAAAAATAAAAACAAACGGAACGATGCGGCAGTGGTTCCATCACTGTAAGCCCCTCCCTATACAATCTCTGGTGTTGTAATAAAAGTCTGTCGAACATGCAAGAATTTACGATCCCATGCAAGTAATTACTATTTAAATGTGTGAAAAAGCAAGATATAATCCTAGACAAACGGCAGAGGCCGTACTGACTGGGAGGATGCTGAATCATGGAGAATCTTACTTTTTCCGTTTTTCCGAATGATGGATTGCTGGGCTATCGACTGTTCCAGGCTGGCTGTGAGCAGTGTACCCCTCTCCACTCTTTCGGCCCCTTTATCCGCAATCATTATCTGTTTCATTATATCATTTCTGGACGAGGATTTCTAGAAATTACGGAGGCCGACGGAAGTATCCGGCATTATGACTTGGAAGCCGGACAAGGCTTTATCATTTATCCCGGCCAAATCACCACATACAGTGCCGATCAGGGACAGCCCTGGAAATATGTCTGGCTGGAATTTGACGGCCTGCGAACCGCAAAACATCTGAATGACGCCGGTTTAGGCACCGCACAGCCAGTCTACCAGCCGAAAAGCTTGGAACAGGCGGATCATCTGAGGGATATCATGCTCTATATTGCCGGTCATTCCAAAGCGTCGACACTCCGTCTGATTGGCTATCTGTTTCTCTTTTTGGATGAACTGGTTCAGTCTTCTGCCATCCAAAAGCCTCCTCATGAGGAACGGCTTCGGGATTTCTATATTCAGGAAGCCATCAGCTATATGGAGATGAATTACGCACGGGAACTGACGATTGAAGAAATCGCTAGTGCGTGCCAGCTCAACCGCAGCTATTTCAGCAAACTGTTCCGGCAGAAAGAAGGGTATCCGCCGCAAGAATTTCTTATCCGTCTGCGCTTGTCCAAAGCGACCGAGCTGATGATGACAACAGAGATGTCTATCAATGATATCTCCGTTTGCTGCGGCTATCCCAACCCAGTTCATTTTTCCAGAGCATTCAAACAGCGTTATGGTATGTCTCCCAGAGAGTGGCGCTGTAAGAACGCACTGCCAAAACAAGATATATGAAAAAGGTAAATCAAGCTGGCGCAAAAAGGAAGTTTTTGTGCCAGCTTGATTTTGTTGCGCTTATTCCGCCTCAAGATAAAGCTGGACGGCCTGATAGTCTCCCTGAATCATCGGCATAGGCCAGCCTGCCTGCATTAGCACAGCGCCAAGCCAGCTGCCTTCCCCGTTGATCCGGTAGCGCAGATTGGGGTCTAATCCCTTGATGGGCAGAGTCCGGAAGGGGGGCGCACCGCGGAAAGGACCGGTGACCAGGCTGACCAGCGCCTCCCGTTTGTCGTGGGAAACGTGTTCCCAAGCGGTGTAGGGGCCATTCTGGAATGGATTACTAAGCCGGTAGTAGTCCCCATCCTGAATCAGCTCGTAATGCTCTTTGAACTGGGCCACCTGCCGCCGGATAATATCCTTTTCCTCCGCAGTACACTTGCTCAGGTCCATCTCATAGCCGAAGGTGCCGTGCATTGCCACAACGCCGCGTGTCTCCATAGGCGTGATGCGCTTGGTAACGCCGTTGGGCACGGCAGAGACGTGGGCTCCCATCGTGGACACCGGGTAGCAGAAGGATGTGCCATATTGGATGTACAGCCGGTCCACTGCGTCGGAGTTGTCGCTGCACCAGATCTGAGGAACATAGTAAAGCATACCGCCGTCAAAGCGTCCGCCGCCGCCGCAGCATCCTTCGATGAGAATGTGGGGGAAATCCTGACGCAGACGCTCCGCGAACTCGTATACCCCCAGGACATACCGGTGGTAGACCTCCCCCTGCCGGTCCGCAGGCAGAGCGGCAGACCAGACTTCTGTAAGACTGCGGTTCATGTCCCATTTCACATAAGAAACATCCGCGCTGGAGAGAACGGTCTTGATCTGGCTGTAGACATGATCCCGTATCTCCTGACGGGAGAAATCCAGAACCAGCTGGTTGCGGCCGCGAGAGGGTTTGCGTCCCGGCACATTCAGAATCCAGTCCGGATGTGTACGATAGAGGTCGCTGTCTTCGTTGACCATCTCCGGCTCAATCCAGATACCAAACTCCATGCCCAGTTCCTTGATGCGAACCGCCAATGCCTGCAAGCCGCCGGGAAGTTTTTCTTCATTGACAACCCAGTCACCCAGACCGGCATTGTCGTCATTCCGGGCCCCAAACCAGCCATCATCCATGACAAACAGCTCCAGTCCCAGATCAGGGGCATCCTGGGCAATCTCAATCAGCCGGTTGGCGGTGAAGTACATCTCCGTGGCCTCCCAGTGGTTGATAAGCACCGGTTTGCGGCGGTTGGTCCAGGGGTCCCGAATCAGATTCCTGCGGATTGCCCGGTGGAATTGACGGCTCATCTCTCCAAACCCGGAAGGAGAGCAGACCATAGCCGCTTCCGGAGCGGTGAAGGTCATGCCCGGCTCCAGAGTCCAGCTAAACTGGTAGGGATTGAGTCCCATGACCAGCCGGGAATTTTGAAACTGGTCTACCTCAGCCATGGCCTGGAAATTGCCGCTGTACAGCAGCATAGCTCCATAGCACAAGCCATAGTCTTCCTCTGTCTCATGACCGCACAGGACGATAAAGGGATTGTGCTGATGGCTGGAAGCGCCGCGGGCACTGTCTACCCCCTGGACGCCCGAATGCAGGGAAACACGGCTGGGAGCGCGTTCCATCACATGGGCACCGTTGAAGGTAATCATATCCAAGTCGGCGTGTACAAAGTCCAGACACAGGGAGGCGCACCGGCAAAGGCGGACCGTCTCGCTTCCTGTATTCTTGATCCGAACAGCCCGTGTAATCAGGTCGTATTTTTCCAGCACACCGTAGAGCAGCTCCACCTCCACTTGGGCGGCGGCGTCCTGCAAAATCACAGAGAGGGTTTCCCACTCTTCCTTGCTGCCGTAAAAGGCGGGCAGGCCCTCCAGAGCATATTTGCCCGGCTGAACCGTTCCGCTTACATAGCGCAGGTCTGCCGTGCGGCTTCCGTTGGGCAGCTCCAGTTCGATAGAGGGCAGGCGGTAGTCGCCCACACCGCAGGTGGAGTACTCTTGGGGGAAGGTATCCAGAGAGAAAGTGCGGTCACTGCCCGCCTCGTTGGGATTGGGAGAAAATCCACGGTCTGTACAGCGAAGGGGGTAGGACAAATCTTCTCCCTCCAGCCGAGGACCATAGTAGGAATGAAGCAGTATATTGTAATCCCATACCTTCATCTGGTAGGTAGTGTGTTTCGTGTGCAGGGTGTAGGTCTTGCTCCGTGCGTCGTAACAAATCATAAGGAGTCCCTCCTTGCTAGAAGTGTTAAAATCAGGGTGACAGCCCCGGCAAATAAAATTACCGCCGGGGCTGTCTGAAAAAGAGGAAAAAGGGAGAAGCGAGGATTACTTGCCGCCGGTACCTGCAATACCTTCCACGAACTGTTTCTTGAAGATCAGGTACAGGATAATCATGGGCAGCATAGCCATCAGGGA
>CAMWQV010000053.1 GCA_947176425.1 uncultured Clostridia bacterium | reverse complement strand
CTGGTGCTTTTGTTCGCAGCACTTGGCCGCAAGAAAAAGATCCTGGTCCTGCAAGACCGGATAAATTCCGGCAAATACAGCCTGCGCCGTTTCGACACTGGAGGCTTTCCCGATATGGCCTCCGGCGACCTCCGAGGACGAACAGCCAACTACCAGTATACTGCCCTGCGGCAGCTTTGCCGTTTCCAGCAGTTCTGTGACGGCTTGGCGGGACTGTAATTTGATGTTTTCTAAATCAATCATACTATCACCCTGTTTGTATTTTTGATAGGTCCAGTATAATACAGCGAAGACAAAATGTCTATAGATTTCTGGTGATTTATGTACAAGGCTTTCAGGACTGCTATAGCTGTAGTTTTTTTGCAGTATTCTTGAAATGTTCATAAAAAAAGAAATACTGAAAAAGAACGTGTTTGGCTTGTTTGCCCGCACGTTCTTTGTTATGTTTCAGCAACCGATATATTATTCTGAAGGTATAGGCCGTTCTACAGTTACCCGATATACCAATGACAGATCACCTTGATTATAGTGCAGATTGCAGGTTGTCTGGTCTCCAACCTGCCAAGCCGCCGTGCGGGAGCTGACAGAAGCATTTGATTCCATTTTCGGCTCTCCCTAAATCTTTTTTGCTTCATCATACAGGATATTAAATACTTTTGTAAATTTTTCTGTATCTTCATAGGTGACATTCGTTTCTGTTCCGGGATGATAAGACAGCATATACAATCCCATCGGGTCTGCGGCTGAAAAATCATATCTGGCTGCACATTCCAGACTGGCAAGGGTTCTTCTCTGCGCAGGAACGAGACCGAAATCGTCTTTAAATTCTATATCTGATTCCGACAGGGAAAGCCGTTCTGCCACTTCATCCATGCTTGACCAATACATGGATTCAAAATCAGAAATTTCGTTTAAAGTAAGCGGTCCTTCCGCACTGTTTCCGTTTTTTGTGCTTCCGCAGGAAGCGCAGAGACTCAGGATGGCAAGCAGGAAAAAAATAGGAATACAGCGGCAAAGTGCATTGATCGTATGCTTTTTCACAGTATTATCCTCCTGTTTTCACAAAATTTTTACTTGTTATGATAATAACGTATTTTGAGAATTAAGTCAAGCCTGTTGTCAGATACGAATAAAAGTAATCAGCCGCCTCTTGCATTTCCGGGCGGAGTGTCATAAAATAGGGAAAAACGCAGAGAGGAGAAACGAGCGGCATGAATCTGAGAAAGAACGACTTTTCACAGGGCAGCATTGCGAAAAACATCCTGTCTATTGCTGTTCCTCTGACCGCGGCGCAGCTGACCGCCGTACTGTACAATATCGTAGACCGCGCATTTATCGGCCATATCGACGCCGTAGGCCGCAGCGCCTTTACAGGAATCGGCCTGGTGATGCCCATTACATATATTATCAACGCCTTTGCCAATCTCTGCGGCACCGGCGGCGCGCCTCTATGTTCCATCGCCAGGGGACGCGGGGACGATAAAAAAGCGGCACGGATTATGGGTGTCAGCTTTACCCTGCTCCTGCTGACCGGCGCTGTGCTGACGGTACTGTTTTATCTTTTCCATGAACCGATTCTCTATCTAGTGGGCGGCAGTGCAGATACCGTGGTCCATGCAAAGAGCTATCTTCTGATTTATTTAGCCGGGACGCTCCCTATGATGGTCTGTTTGGGGATGAACCCATTTATTAACTCCCAGGGCTTCGGGAAAACCGGCATGATGACAACGCTGCTGGGGGCAATCATCAATCTTATTTTGGACCCTGTTTTTATTTTCGTCCTGGATATGGGCGTGCGGGGCGCGGCTGTGGCGACCGTCATCGCGCAGATTTGTTCCGCCGTCTGGGTACTGCGCTTCCTGACCGGGCAAAACGCGCTGCTGCGTCTGAGCCGTGAAAATATGGGATTGGACGCTGCCATTCTGCGGCGGGTCTGCGGACTGGGCCTGACCGGCTTTACTTTTGGCGTGACCAACAGTCTCGTGCAGGCTTTGGGAAACGCGCAGCTGCAAATTTACGGTACGCTGGCCTCCGGTACGGGAGACCTGTACGTCGGGGCAATGACCGCGATTACCTCTATACGGGAAATTGTTACGCAGCCGCTGCATGGTATGACCAACGGTGCCCAGCCGGTACTCGGTTATAATTACGGAGCGGGAAAATACAGCAGGGTCCGGGAAGGCATCCGTTTTTTAACGCTCTCCTGTGTGGGATATACAGCCGCGGTCTGGCTTCTGCTGCTGGCCTTTCCCCGTATGTTTATCCTGCTGTTTAATAACGCCCCGAATTTGCTGGAAACCGGCGTGCGGACAATGCGGATTTATTATGCCGCCTATGTGATGATGAGTTTTCAGATGATCGGGCAGAACACGTTTGTCGCGTTGGGACGGGCGAAAAACGCGGTATTTTTCTCTTTATTCCGCAAAGTAATTCTGGTCATTCCCTTAATGCTGATTCTCCCGCGTCTGTGGGGACTGGGTCCTTACGGGATCTTTGCGGCGGAACCAATCAGCGATATTACCGGCGGATTGGCTTGTTTTACCACGATGATGCTGACAGTCTGGCGTGAGATGAAGCAGCCGGACAGATTACAATAAAATATAATCAAAATAAGGAGGACGCCGGGAATGGCTATGATCGGTATTGACTTGGGAACGACAAACAGCCTGGCCTGCGTATACAGAAACGGACGGGCAGAACTGATTCCCAATGCTTTGGGGGAGTATAAAACGAGAAGCGCGGTCAGCGTATTGGAGGACGGGAGTGTTTTAGTAGGGGCGGCGGCAGCGGAACGCCTGATTACGCATCCCGAAACGACCGCCGCTTCCTTCAAAGTCTGGATGGGAACAGACCGTATAATCACACTGGGGGAACACAGCTTTCAGCCGGAGGAACTGTCCGCGCTGGTCCTGCGGCAGCTGGCTTCGGACGCGGAACAGTATTTGGGGGAACCGGTCACGGAAGCGGTGATCAGCGTACCGGCGTATTTCAACGACAACCAGCGCTGCGCGACAAAGCTGGCCGCACGGATTGCCGGACTGACCGTAGAACGGCTGATTAACGAGCCGTCCGCCGCCGCCCTGTACCACCGGCATACGGCAGGACGCGGAGACTGTCAAATGATGGTGATAGATTTCGGCGGCGGAACGCTGGATGTCAGTATCGTGGAGTGCTTTGAGAATATTATTGAGATTACCGCGATTGCCGGGGACAACCGGCTGGGCGGCAACGATATTGACCGTGCTATAGCCGTACACTTCTGTCAGGAGAACGGGATTACACTGGAGGACCTGCCGCCTGCTGCACGTGCGTCTCTGCTGCGGCAGGCGGAGACCGCAAAATTTGCCCTTTCCGGCACGCCTGCGGCTGTGATTGCGCTGCAAGCCGGGGAAACGCAGTACGGCATGACATTGACGTGCGCTCTGCTGCGGCGGCTGTGTGACCCGGTGTTCCGGCGGGTGCGGGAGGTCATCAGCCGCGCCATGAAAAACCGGGAGCGGGAAAGCCGGATTGATGAAGTCATTCTGGTAGGCGGTTCCTCCCAGCTGACCGTGTTCGGCGACTTTTTAGAGGAGCTTTTCGGACGGCGGCCCGCGGTGGCGGAAAATCCGGGGGATATTGTCGCGCTTGGCGTGGGACTGTGCGCAGGAATTAAAGAGCGTTCCGAAGATTTGCGGGATGTGGTTATGACAGATGTCTGCCCCTTCTCGCTGGGTGTGGCGACCTACAACGACACGCGGGACGATATGCCCCATATGGCGTTCCTGATTCAGCGGAGCAGTATGCTTCCTGCCTGCCATCAGGAGACGTTTTATACCCTCTTCAACAACCAGCGGGCTTTGCGGTTCGATATTTACCAGGGAGAGGGATACTACGCGTCGGAAAACCTGAAGCTGGGAGAAATCGAAGTGCAGGTTCCGCCGGGACCGGCAGGGCGGCAGTCCGCGACGGTCACATTTACATATGATATAGACGGCATTCTCCATGTCAGCGTCCACAGCAGCGGCGGCGACCATCGGGACCGTCTGATTTTGAATCCGAAGATCAGCGATACGGCTTTGGAACGCGCAAAAGAACGGATTGAAAAAATCCGGCTTGCCGCCCAGGAGGACGGACAGCTGCTGCTGGAACGCGCTCTGCGGCTGTATCAGCAGGTTCCCGGTTCGCATCGGGCGCAGCTGGGGGAACTGATCCGCTGGTATCAGACGAACCGGGAATGGGGCGATCCAATTTCCCGGGAAAAGGCCAGCCGGCATATGGCAGAACAGCTGGACCGGTTGGAGGAGTGGATGAATACAGACCCGTTAAGCAGCGGTTTCTGGACGGATGACGAAGACGAGGAGGACGAACATGACATTTGATATTTGGGAAATACTGGAGATTGAACCGACCCGCGACACAGGGGCAATCAAACGGGCTTATGCGCGTCTGACAGGCAAATACCATCCGGAGGAGGAACCGGAAAAATTTTTGCAGCTTAGAAAAGCATATCAAGACGCGCTGCGCTGGGCGGAACAAGAAGAACAAGAGGAGGAAACGGAACAAACGGAACAAACGGAACAAACCGGCAATGACGGCTGGCAGCTGGTCCAGCCGGATACCTCCGTACCGAAACGCGATTACGCGGCTGTCCAGCAGTTTGTGGAACTATACACAGGAAAGCAGCGGCGCAATCCAAAATTTTGGATGGATTTTGTGACTTCCCAGTCCTTTTTATCGGTCATGCGGGAGCCGGATTTTACTGTTCAGCTGTATACGAAGGTCATGGAACATTTCAAAGACTGCCCGCCTGTCAGGGAACCGCTGACGTGGCTTTCCATTGCGTACCAGTATACCCAGGAGGAAGCGTCGGACGGAAACGGCAAACGGGGACGGCAGTTCCGGATGATGCAGGGCGCGCAGTTCAGCGGCATCGAATCTATATGCAGGCTCGCGCTTTTGGGGCCGCGTCCAAAGCCGTTCGCCGGAAACGAGCTTGCGATGTTTATCAGTTTTTTCGAGTACAACCGCCTGAACACCCTCGCAAACGCAGGGGACTGGAGCGAGACGGCAATCGCGGAAGCCAGCCGGCATATCGGACGCTATACCACGGCTTATCTCCATGAAAAATGCACGAAACGGGAATGGAACGATACGGAACGGCACCCGGCGGGCCTGCGCCTGCTGGAACAGTTTTTCCGGCGGACGGACCTGCCCGAAGAACTGTACCGCATTTTATGGCAGAAGCTGGACTTGAAAAGCGCGATTTTCGGACGTTCAAGAGTTCTTTACAACGCTCTGCGGGAGCTGGTGCAGGAACGGGTGCCAGGTATCTGCGAGGAACAGACCGAGAACTTTTTGCAGCTGAATCGGGAGCACAGCGCGTATTGTACCCGCATTCAGAAGGACCCGGCGCGGGAGGATGAGGAATCCGCGGCACTGTTTAACCGGGAAGATTTTCAAAGGGCACTCCGCAGCCGCCGCTTTATTGAGGAACAGCTGCTGTCGTTCAGTTACTGGATGTCCGATAAGACCGGAGACGGTTTTCTGCGGCGTCTTCTGGAGTTTTACGGGAAAAATACCGGCCTGCCCTACGCGGAACAGGTGCAGGAAAAAGTGCGCCAGATATTGCAGGAGCGCCGCATCAAACAGCGGAACGAGGAGGACCGGAACGCGCCCGGCGTGGAGTATTACGAACGCCTGACCCTGCAATACCGTCCCGTTTTCCGCCACTGGCTGCATACCGGTTTTTATACCGCACGGGACCCGGAAAGCGGCCTGTCGCTGCTGACGTACCTCAACAAATATTTTCCCTATCTCCCCGAATGGTCCCGCCGGTTCCTGACCAAAGAGGACGGGACAGTCCGGCCCCGCTCAATTGCGGTGAGTTACGGCACAGTGGAGATTATTTTTCATCAGCGGTATATGGAGTTCGAGATCAACGGAAAACCTGTTTACCAGCCCTGCCTGTCCTGGGAGCAGGTCCGTGAGGAGGGCGGGGAGTGGTTCCTCTTTTTGCTGCCGCTTACAACCGCGGCTTACAGCCAATATAAGACGGTTCGTCAGGAAATTTACAGACGGTTGTGTCAGACCGCCGCGCCGGTGGAGGACCGGGAATTAATCGCCATGTGTCTGGCTGGACAGGTCTGCTGCATCCCGGACGAACCGGAAGAAGAACTGTCCTGGCCGTTGGAACTGTTCGCGGAAAATTCAGAGCGGCTGTACGGCGTGTCATGGTATGAAAAAGAGGGAATCCTGCTGCTCTTTGAGCAGACGTTTGAAGGACGCCGCAATCTGTCGGACAAGTGCTGCGAGCACCTCTTTGACAAGGCGGAAGCGCTGGAAAAAGCCCAAAAACTGCTGGAAGAAGCGGCGTCGCCGAAAAACTATGATCTGGCCCTGCTGAAAGAACTGCCGGTCTGTCTTTACGCCCTGCCGCTGAACGCGCCGGAAGTTGAATTGTCTGCGCTGGAGAACAAGGAGGAGAAAGAAAAAGCTGTTGAGCCGGACTTGGAATATGACTATGAAAACGGCGAGGATGACGGTGTTCTCCAAACAGAGCGGGAGGACAAGACGATTGCTGCGGAAGTCATAGTGGAATATCTGAAACAATTCTCTCAGGGAAAACTGCGGCGGCTGGAATTAGAATGGTACAGCGGAGAACTGGTATTTGTAAAGGACCGTTCCGGTTACGCCTGCTTTTTCTTTGAGGGGCATGGGTGGTACAGCAAGTATACATGGTATACCATGATCTCCCAGCCGGATATTTACCGGAATGTGGAACATGACGAAGTGAAATATATTCCCTTTGGCATGGGGAAACTGGCGGAATATTCGATTTTCCATGACGCAGCGGCTATGATGAGCAAACTGGACCTGGTATTTATGCAGATCGGCAGGGGCAGTCCGCAGACACGCGTGGGAGGCCGCTGGCTGTGGTCTTCCACAACGAACCTTCACGACGCCAAACACAAATGGATTATCGCCCGGCAGAAGCTGGCAGGATTCCCGCCGAACCGCGGACGGAACTATTTTTTGACAAAATTTGTGTTCAGCCGGTACCCGGAAGAACTGGAAAGCGTGTCTGTTGCCGGAGAACGGACTCTTACCGCAATTAAGAGCGGTTCCTATGGACAGGCAGGCACAGTGCTGGTCCAGTTCATGCAGAAAAAGCTGTCCTGCCTGCGTCTGACCTGGGCGGGACAGACGGGACGGCGGCACCTTGTTCTCTTTCAGGACAACGAGCGGTATATGATGGGGTGGTTTTGGGACGATAAACGCCGTGCGGATTTCTGTACAGCGGATGTGGACGCCTGCCTGAATGGGACCGGTTCAGAAGAGACTTTCAAAGGCCGCGCCGTGCCGTCGTATCTGGTTCACTATGACCTGAACCGGATCCGGAACACGCTTGATCTGATGCTGGACGATATCGCGGACCCCTCCCCGGTAACGGACCGTCCGGGAGAGTTCGCGCCGGAAAAAACAGATAGGACATACGAGGAAATTTTTGAAGACTGGACTAATTTTACATAAAAATACCGGGCTGCCGGAACATCGCGGCAGCCCGTGACAGTTTATTCTGCTAAGATTTCGGAGATCATGCCGTCTACTAAAATCATACTGCGCGGCATATGAAACGGGCCTTTGAACGTACTGCCCTTTGTGCTGGGCATCGTGGGCAGACCGTCCCGGCGCAGATAGCCGTACCACTCGCCGTACTCCGGATCGGCAAAATGCGCTTTGCAGTATTCCAGCGTTTTGCAGAACCAATCCAGATATTTTTCGTCGCGGGTATCCCGGTAGAGCATCATGGACGAGATCAGAATTTCATTATGAGGCCACCAGAGCTTCATGTCGTGTTCGTAGGCTTCCGGCGGTTTGCCCTGGGCGTCGATGAAGTACAGCAGGCCGCCGTATTCCTGGTCCCAGCCAGCCTCGATTGCCCAATCAAAAATTTGAGCGGCTTTTTTTACCAGTTCCTGATCGCCTGTGCGTTTTGCGTGTTCCAGAAGGAACCAAACGCCTTCGATATCATGTCCCGGATTCACTGTCCGGCCTTCTGTATAGTAGAGACGGGGCGTACCGTCTTCCGCTACGTTTTCCAGAACGCACTTGAGTTCCGGTTTGACATGGTATCTGAAAATGTCCTCTACGCACTCGTTTGCACGCTGTTCATACAGGGCTTTCCGTTCCGGGTCCACTCGCATCATGACGCCGGTCACATTGAGGATAATCATCGGAATGCCAAAGGAACGGCCTGTCCGGGTCTCAGGGATCGTCTTGGGACCGAGGCCGGTGGGGTCAGCCATGCCATGGTTTAAATCCCAGTAGAGGTCATAGGCACGGCGGGCACGCTGCAGGCAGTCCTGTTCGCCTGTGAGACCATAATATTCGGCGTTGGCCAGGGCGTAGAAAGCTTCCGAGTAGCAGTAACGGCGCTGGCGCAAGGGTTTGCCGTCTTCCGTAACGGTAAAATACATCCGGCCGCCGGTATTGGGGTTAATACAGCAGCGTTCCATGAAATCAAGGCAGGATTTGGAAGCGTCCAGCCATTCCGGACGGGTGCCATAGGTATGGCAGAGAAAAGCGTATATCCACCCGCACCGTCCCTGCATCCAAACGCTTTTGTCCGTGGAATAGATTTGCCCTTTGCGGTCGAGGCAGGTATAAACGCCGCCGTGTTCCTTGTCCATGCCGAAGTCCAGCCAGAATTGGGCGGAGCGTTCCAGCTCGCTGCGCACCCAGGTTTGGGCCTCTTGGAGTTTCTGCCGGTCCATCGTTGTTCCCCTCTTTCAAGTTTTTTTGTTGCAGTGGTCACGTTTTATTGTAGCATCTTTTGGGAGATATTGCAATCTGTTTATACTGTCCTGACACGGTAATTGAACGAGTGAACAAATCATGAACAGAGAGCGGAGGAAATGAT
>CAMWQV010000052.1 GCA_947176425.1 uncultured Clostridia bacterium | reverse complement strand
GCCTCATAGAACAGCGCCGTAGAACCGTCCCCTACGGGGTGGAACAGGTCGGTGCGGGTCCAGTCGAACACAGGCATGAAGTTGTAGCAGATGACCTTCACGCCGAAGGGGGCCAGGTTTTTGATGGTCTGCTTGTAGTTCTCAATATACTGGTCACGGGTGAGCAAGCCGATCTTGATATCGTCGTGGACGTTGACGCTCTCCACTACGTCCATGTTGAAGCCGTACTCATCCAGCTGCTTTTTGACGGCGGCGATCTCTTCAGGCTGCCATATCTCACCGGGCATCTTGTCGTGAAGCGCCCACACGATGCCCTCCACGCCGGGGATCTGCTTGATGTCGGACAGCTTGATCTGATCATTGCCCTCGCCGTACCAGCGCCATGTCATTTGCATTGGCATACTATATCACCTCTAATAAAATTATTGTACTGCCACCGTGTTTACCCGTCGCCAGCCCTGCTGATGAGGTCGAATAGAAAACACGATAAGAACTGCTGTTATTTTAACATGCTAATATATCACTCGCAATAGTCAATCTATCTGTATTTTTTAACGCTTTTTGTATATTTTATACAGTACGCCATCCAGGAGCCGCAAAAGAGCGGAGCAGACAGGAGGTGCGCCGTGCCTTCTGCCTACTCCGTCCTGAAATAGTGCGGAAATTTCTCCTTCATAATCAAGATATCATCCCGATAGCGGTCCAGGTGCTTCTCCATCCAGCAGACCGCCTGCCTTTCATCTCCTGTGAGAATGGCTTTGGCAATCTGCTCATGGTCGTCAGCCAGCGGCGCGTCCAGCCCCATGCGCAGGCTGAGGATGCGGACGCGCTCGATGTGCTGGAAAAGGGACTGCATCCAGTCGTAGCAGACACCCTTGCCGTTGATGGAGAAGGTGATGCGGTGGAACTCATTGTCCAAGTCCAGCATCCGCTGCTCCCGGTCCGGGGTATGAGAGCCGCCGTAAAAGCGGTATAGCTGGATATTCTCCTCATAGCTGCGCCGGTATTCCGTCCCGGCTCTGCCGCAGGCCAGCACCGCCATCTCCTTCTCCAGGATATAGCGGGAAAACTGCTCCACCTCCACCTTTTCCGCGTCGATGGGGGCTACATAAGTGCCGCTTTGGGGCCGGACCACTACCAGATGGTCCAGGCTGAGCATGATAACGGCTTCCCGGATAGGGGTGCGGCTCATGCCCATCTGCTGCTCCAGCTCCTTATCGTTCAGGACATCGTTGGGCTTGAGGTCCAGGCCGATGATGCGGGCGCGCAGCTGCCGGTACGCTGTCTCCCGCGCGTTGAAATTGGAGTTCATATTTGCCATGTCGTTTGTTTTCTCCTTGCGTGTATCCTTTGTATCTTAAAACATGGATTCGGTTCTGTCAATTTGCGATTTTAACAGATTTTATACTGGAAAAATTGTGCGGAAGTCACAAAGCAGAAGAGACGGCCTTGCCGCTATCCACGATGCGCTGGCAGTACTGCTCCATGGTGGAGACGAAGGGGGTGCTTCGACCGTTTAGACCTGTACATTGGAACAGCCGCTCCCCCGAAATTGAACGTTGACGCAGGATAAAATCTGTGATACGATCTCACCAATTACAATTCTATAAATCTACTAATAAGAGGAGGAACGCATATGAACTACTATAAACAGGCGCTGGAATTGCAAAAAGAGACCGTCGCAAACCGCCGCTGGTTCCATACCAACGCGGAAGCGGGCCTGCAAATGCCGAAAGCGCAGGCATATGTCATGGAACGTCTGGCAGAGTACGGACTGTCCCCGCAGAAATGCGGCCACGGCGTAACGGCACAGCTGGGCAGCGGGAACGGCAAAACCCTTTTGCTCCGTGCAGATATGGACGCACTGCCGATGAAGGAAGAAAGCGGCGAACCCTTTGCCTGTCCCACCGGCACCGAGGCCCATACCTGCGGACATGATTTCCACGCGGCAATGCTGCTGACAGCGGCGAAGCTCCTTAAGGAACATGAGGAGGAACTGGAAGGAACAGTCCGGTTCATGTTCCAGCCCGCGGAGGAAACTTTTGAGGGCGCAAAGGATATGATGGCAAACGGGATTCTGGAGGGCGTGGACGCGGCCCTTGCCTATCATGTCTCCTCCGGAAGAATGCCGGTGGGCCTCTTTATGTACAACGGCACCGGGACTATGATGAACTCCGTAGACGGCTTCAAAATCACCGTCAGCGGCAAAGGCGCACACGGCGCGTATCCCCAAAACGCCATTGATCCCATCAATATCGGCGTTCACATCTATCTTGCCCTGGAGGCTTTGATTGCCCGTGAGTCCGATCCCGGCAAGACCTGCATCATGACGGTCGGACAGTTTTCCGCCGGGTCCGCCGCTAACATTATCCCCGACACGGCGGTTCTTCAGGGAACCATCCGCACCAACGACAAAGCCAGCCGGGAACTGCTCGTGCGCCGGATGAAGGAAGTTTCGGAAAAGACCGCCGCAGTCTATGGCGGTACGGCGGTGATTGAGATGATCTCTGAGGTGCCGCCCCTCGTCTGCGACCCCCAGCTGACTAAAGCGATGGTTGGGTATATGCAGGAACTGGACATCCCCGGCCTGACGCCCTGTCCGGGAATCGCCGCCAACGCTTCGGAAGATTTTGCCTCTGTCGCGGAAAAAGTCCCCAGCACGTTTATCTATCTTTCCGCCGGATTCCTCGACGAACGCGGGGACGCGCCTGCCCATAATCCCAAAGTGCTGTTTAATGAAGAAGTTTGTCCAATCGGCGCCGGCTGTCTGGCACACTGCGCGGCTCGGTGGCTGCATGACAATAAATAACTATAAAAGAACAAGACTGTAAAACTGTAAAGACTGTAAAATTGTACAAACAGCTCATTTCTTTGTACAATTTTCGGAATTTACTCTTTTATAATAACGCAGGCATTTACACTTCCTGCGCAGCTTCATTCCGGCAGAAGAGGAATTTAAACACAGTACGTACCAATGGTTGGATCAAGAACAGCTGACTGAAATAAGCGAAGGGGAAATTCAGGCAAACCAGCTTGCCCCAGTTTGCCAGCAGAGTAAGAAAGTTGAAACCGGCGTAATACGGATAATACAGGATTGCAGCCAGCAGGCTCATCACAGGACACATCAGGCCCACGGTAGCACAGATGACGGCGGTTTCAAAAATCATATGGTGGGTAGTTTTCAGATCGAAGACCTTACAGGCCAGCCGGAAAGACATCGGGCTGCCCAGGACGACTTCCAACAGGTACGCCAGACAGAATTCAACCAGAACCACCGTCCAGATTGGGACGGCATGTCCGAGCATAGACACGCCGCCCTGCTGACGGATGGCTTCCAGAACGCTGGGCGCACCGGTGACAGCCATCAGCGTACTGCCGTTAACGACATAGAGACTGTAGAAGACGTAGCCGTGAACTGTCACGATGACGGTCAGAAGGGCGAAGATCATTCGCTGAAATTGATTTTTGGGCATAAAAATACCTCGCTTTCAATAATTGCCATACGGACAAAAAAGACACACGCAGAACATTTCTGTACCGTAATCAGATTTACGTGCAATGCACTACGTGTGTCGTTGAATGGCCGTATTGAATTGATATCGATTAGTATAGCAAAAGAAATTCAGGAAAGCAAAGGTCAATTTTCACAAAGATTCTGCGATTTTTTAGAGTCAAAATTCAAGAAAAATCCCTCTGAGAAAGCCGCTCCAATACGCCGGTAAGCCCGTCTGACAAGAGCAGGGCGTCGTCTATGGGGACCGTATTGGGGTTTTTGACTGACTTCGCTAAAGAACGCTTTGTAATGGCAAGGTCACTCATATTCAGCATGGGAATATCAAACTCACTGTCCCCCGCTGCCACAACCGGCCCTGTCGGAAAGCGTTTTTTGAACCTGCCCACTGCCGCGCCTTTATTCATTGCACCCGGAAAACAGTACACCTTGCGCCTGTCGTAAAGAACATGCAGCAAAGTCCCGTCAATCTCCCCGCGCAGCTGCCGTGCGGCCTCTTTTGGGTCGTCAAAAACCGCATACGCCATCAGTCCGGACGGAACCCGGACGCGTTCTGCCATACGCTCCATCAGCGCGATTGCAGACGCAAGCGCACGCAGTTCCTGAGCCAAAATCGATCTTGTCTCCTCCAGCCACTGCGGATCGGTTTCTCCGCAGATCAGCAGCTCGCCGCCGTTACATACCAGCGCATATGGGCAGGAAAGCTCACGGGAAAACAGCGTTATTCTTTGAAATTGCTCCTTTGAACGCGTTGTTACAGGGATTAAGCGTATCCACGGCGCATTTTGCAGAAATTCCAGAGTTTTTCGCGTCATATAGCTCTGCTCTTTGCCGTTCAGCGTTTCTGCCAGGACTTTATCCTGCTCCAGAACCGTGCGGTGGGAGTAGATCAGCGTATTGTCCAAGTCAGAAAATAAATCAATCCTCATACGCCGCCTCCCGCTTCTAAAGAACCAGCGGATATTCTATATGGCAGACGTCTTTTTCTATACGGCGGTCTTCCCAGGGTTTCTGTATTCCCAGCAGCTTGTTTGCCGCAATATTCGGAATGTTGATCCCGCTGGCCTCACACGCCATCTGTACGCCGCCGGACATCCGCGTATTGACTTCCAGAATATAGGGGACGCCGTCCAGATATTTGAACTGGATATTGCAGGGCTGTTCCAACGGTATTTTTGTGTACAGGTCTTTACAGAAAGATAAAATCTGCGGATCATACCGAATTTTTTCAATACGGGTCGTGTCCTTCACACGGGGAACCGCAATCAGTCCCGCATCGGTTTTCAGGCAGTCCACGCTGACCTCGTCGCCGGAAAGATATGGCATGACCATCAGCGGCGGAAACTTCTCCCGCTCCGAAAGCGCGTCGATTACTGCATCAAGAGGCATCCGCGTTGTCAGCTTTCTGAAAAGCGCGCTGTATCCTTTCCGGCTGTTGTCAATGAGACGGTAGCTTTTGCCGCCTTCATCCCGCACGAACTTAAAACAGACCTTTTTCCAGCGGGCCTCCAGTGTATGATAGCTCTCCAGAAACTGTTCGGCTGTTGTCACCACATAATGTTCCGGCACGATCCCGATCTGTTCCCGCTGAAAAAGCGTATACGCCTGATCCTTATGATTCAGCGCCCGCATAACGGCATATTCTTCTGTCATAACCTTGACGCCTGCTTCGGCAAAGCGGCGGGCATTTTTACTGACAGACAGGGCGCCCCGTCTCGGCATAAAGAGGCTGATCTGATGCTCCCGGCAAAATTGCAGGCAGAAATCCACATATTCTTCATCTTTCAGCGCCGGTTCCTGATACCATTCGTCGCAAACAGTCATAATCGGTGATTTTGCGTTCTCATTGCTGCCGATAATCTGAAAATCCGGATCGTCTTTTTTCAGCAGCAGAATAATATGATAGGCCGTACTGAACCAATGATTCAGCCAGATTCGCACCATCGTGCATCCCCCCTGTGTTTCATCGTTATGTGTCCGAAAGAGCGCGGATAATCCCGCACGCCCGGTAGCATTTCAGCGGATACTCGGCTACTTCGACCTGTTTTTCCCGCGCCAGCTGGTACAGATGTCCCAGGTGTTCGTCATCATGCAGGCTGCGGACCAATATTTTCCAGGGAAGCCGCCGCAGTAATACCCTTGTTGCCTCACCGGTACCGGGCTTCACAAAGTTGATGTCCTTAACATGGAACGCCTCGCAAATCTGCCGTACCTCTTCCAGACCGGTCTGAGCGGATACAGGCTCCGGTTCCCTGACAGCGTCAAATTGAAACGCACTCTCAATTTCATGGATAAACTGATAGGTCAAATCCCTGTCAGTCCACTGTTGATAATACATTGCGCCGTGAAAGTCCGTTTTTCCGATGATATCTTCCCGGTAAAACGTCCGGCTGAGCAGTCCGGATACAGTCGCGTTCAGACAGGAGCTTGCAATCAGAAAATCGTCATGGGTACCGCATATCTCCGCAACATGCGCAGGGTCGGATAAAACAGCCAATCCCGGTGAGACTTTCGGATAATCCAGCATAGCGGCGTTTAACTGCCGCTGAATCGCGCCCTTTCCTGTCCAGCCATCGACAAATTGGATATTTTCCGGTTTGTGGCGGGATAGAATGAAGTTCATTGCGTTTCGATCAATCCCTTTTCCGCGAATAATCGAAATGGTATAATGCGGGACTTCGGTCTGGTATTTTTTTTGCAGATACCGTTTCAGCAGAACACCAGTCGATGTACCCGCCCGCGCCAGAGATACCAGAACGGCATCGTTTCCCCGGCTGTGCCAGATCTGTTCCGCCGTCCAAGCCGCTGCCTGGGCAGTGATCTGCCTGCTGCGGTCCAGGGCGGTAAAATAGGCGTTCAGATATTCCTGGGACGGCTCGTACTCCACCGGCAGCATCTCAGAGTAATGTACTCCGCTTTGGATGTATTTTTCACGCTCCGCCGTATCCAAAGGCGTGACCAGACCGGTAATGTCTTTCAACAGGATCGTGACGTCGCCGGGATGATAAGAACTAAACATGCTCCCCTCCGCACAGAAAAAGAATGTCATGACAGCCGTTTTCATGCAGCGCCGACGCCAAACTGTTTATGGCCTCCGGTGCGCGTTCTTTAGAATCCGACAGGACGATTGCTGTATCATACTCCGCCAGATCATAAATATAAGTCTTCCGGTCCGCTTCATAAAAACTGGTGAGCTGACAGCCGTTGAAAATCGGATAGTCCGGCACTTGGCTGACCTGAATCGGACTGCGGGTCGTTGCGTGAAAACATACAGACTTTGACAACGCGGCGATTTCCTCCGCCAGCAGCAGGGGCAGATACATAAACTCCTCCGTACCAAGCACCAAAACGCGCTTGTCCGGTCCTAAATGCTTCTGAATACAGGGCATGATGCGGGCGGTCACTTCCCCGCATGCTTTCCGGTACTGCCCGATTACGACGCCGGTTCGCAAATCCGCGTCCCCAAAATCGACCTTACAGATTTCCGTTTGAACTGTGGGTATAATTTTTCTGTGATCCGCGGGGCTTTCGGTCTGAAAACGCCGGACCACCGCTGTGTAATCCTCCTCCGGAATATGCAGCAGGGCTTCGCATACGATTCCCGCCGCTGACAGTCTTGCCTCATTTTCACCGGACAGACGGTTGATGATTGACGCGGCTATGACCGTTTTCTTTTGCAGCTCCGGGAATATCCTGCGCATTTGGGCCGTCATATTCAGAATCGTTTTTCCGGTGGAAATCTCGTCATCAATCAGAATGACCTGCGGGGAAGCTGCTATCCATTCCCGCAGATGATCGATACATAGCTTCTGATCGACCGCGTGACTGTGTTCCTCCTGAAAGAATATCCATTTTTCAGCTTGACTGACGTGTTCCCTTGTTGTATGGATATAAACGCAATCGCCGCCAAGACAATTTGCCGCCGCAGCGCCGACAGCGGTCGCCGTTTCCGCAAAGCCGATTACCAATTTCGCGCCGGGAAACCGCTGACGAAGTTTTTCTCCCAGACATTCCATCATATCCAGCGATACCGACGGACGGACCGGAATATGCTTGCCCTGTAACGGATTGACCAGCAGATATTCCCGCTTTGTATTATGCAGCCGTCTGGCAAGCCGCAAAATATCCTTTTTCTCATATATCATAACACATTCCTCACCGGCTAATCTTCCCGAATACCGTAAATCTCCGCCAGCGACGCTGTCCGAACCGCCCACTGTGTATGGCATTTCAGCTCGTTCATGCGGCCCTCGCCTTTTGCCGCGCCCAATTCCTCGTTGTCCCACTGCAAAATCTTCATGGCGTCCGCATAGTCCCGGCGCCTTACCTGCAATCCCCGATAGATGAAAGGGAGCTGGGCGGGATGAATCGCCGTTTTCCCGATAAATCCGTTGAGACGGTCCAGCGCGATCTCCCGCTGCAATCCCGCGGCCCAGGACGCCTGCGGGTCTGTCCCAAAATACTCCCAAACCGCACCGGATACCACATACTCCGGCGCAAACACATTGATAATGTCCGCCAGAATATCCCGGACGGCGCCGGCTTCATAAATACTCTGTGTCTCCTCTCTGCGCAGGCCGTACAGATTGCACAGGTCCGCACCGCCTACACGGATATTAAGAATCTGTTCTTTCATTCCGTCACAGAGCTGCCGCAGTTTAAGCAGGCATACGGTGCGCGTCCCGATATCCGCGACCATTCTGCTCTCAAGGATCGGCATATAGTACAGCCGTCCTCCGCCGCTCTTGGGCAGCTCCCGTATAAGAACGGCGTAGTCTTCGGCGTTTGACAGGTCAAATTTCGGCAAAATATATCCGGTCAGAATCCGTTCCGTGTCTGCCAATAACTGATGGACATGCCGCAGATGCTGCGGGCTTCGGACTCTCACAAACAGCAGCGGAAGTTCCCGCAATTCGCCGAGAGCTGTCAGCGTTTCTTTCAGCGTCCGTTCCGCCTGCTTCAGCGACTCGTCACGGATGGAATCCTCCAGGCAAAACGCTACAGATGTCAGACAGGAATATTGGCGTTCTTTAATCTTCCTGACAATACCGCTTCTGGTCGCCGGTGTGTAAAGAAGTCCGCCAACCATATACGGCAGCAAAAGTTTCTGTTCGATCATTCCGTCTCTGTTCCCCCGTTTATTCAACCTCAACACCAAAGCTTTCGCACAGCGTTTTTAAGCCGCTGTGATAGCCTGACCCGATAAAATATATTTTCCACTCGCCTTTATAGCGGTAAAGCTCCATTGCGGCCACTGTTTTTTCCAGCTCCAGTCCGGACATGGAAAAACGGCAAAAATCCCGTTCACCTGCCAGTACCCGAATAGAAGGCGCGGTTACAAGAGAGAAATTTTCAGCCGGATCGCCGCCGTAAATGGAAAAACAGACAGCAATTTTTTGGACCCGCACTTCTACTT
>CAMWQV010000051.1 GCA_947176425.1 uncultured Clostridia bacterium | reverse complement strand
GCAGAAAACAGGGGCAGGGCCGTCCCACCAGAATTTATGTCAAGAATTTCATCCTCCCCTCAGAACCGGACCTGCCACAGCCGGAGCAAACACAGCCGCCCTGTAGTCCGCAGACTGCGGAAAATCAGCAGTCTGAACAGCGGGACAATTCCGCCCTCTTGACAGCGCAAAAAACGCAGTCTGGAACGCTGGAAAGCAGCGGTCAAGACTGCGGAATATCCGTCCCTAATAAGACTGATAAGAAAAAAACTGAGTGGAATGATACTGACCTATCCATCTTTCCCCCTACCCCCGCAGCGGCATCCCCCGTACAGCGGCACACGAAGCGGCGGCGGATAGGAAAGGATGAGATGGATTCTTACAGAGAACTGATTCGCGAGAATATTGAATACGACTTTCTGACGCAGGAACGGCCCCTTGATCAGGATATGATAGACGGATACATAGAGCTGATGGTGGAAACCTGCTGCAGCCAGCGAGAGAGTATCCGCATAGGCGGGGAAGCTGTGCCGGTGGATGTGGTCAGGAGCCGGTTGCTCAAACTGACGGGGGAGCATATTGGCTACGTTCTGGACTGTCTGCGGAAGAACACGACTCATATCGGCAATATCCGGGCATATATGCTGACAGCGCTGTATAACGCTTCGGTCACAATGGACCAGTATTACACGTCCCTCGTCAGCCACGACATGGCACAGGACACTGCTGTCAGCTGATGCGCCGCCGCCAAAATAAAAAGGTGGAAAATCACTACGCCGCACAGGTCAATCATGATCTGTACGGCGATAAATAGTGTGATACAAATATATTTTCGAGGTTAAACCGGCGCTAAATTGGGGACGGCTCATCCGTCCAATTGAATTTGTGGATGTTCCGCCTATCTCGTTCATCGCGCCACTCACAGGGGTTCCATTGCCCTAACGAAGTCACCATAGAGCGCATTTGCATCGTCAACGGGTAGAGATAGGCTTCATATTCATGGCAGATGCTTCCGTAAAACAATTTGCCCTGATTGAACAAACAAAGATCGTCAAACCCTCTGATTGTTTCAATCCTTGGTTTATTCGTTGGATAGTGCATAAAAATATCTCTGTAATAGGACAAAATCACCTCTTTTGCTTCTTCCGAAGCCCTGTAGCGGTATATGCACATTTCAGCTTCTTTATATGGTGCCCATCCGTATCCGAACCATTCATTCCGCACATTTCTTCCAGCAAACCAAGGTTTCAGATCCTTTTTCAGTTCACAGAAGTCACCGTAGCGCAGTTCTTCACGTACAACGTCATCCCTACAGCACGAAAAAGTAAAGTAGTCGACATAGGGCCAGCATATATCCAAAAACTGACGAAAAGATTCATCAATTATCCTATCTTCCTCTTCGTTATACCCGTAATAATCATCACCACACCCGTAATAGGCAATCCACTTTGTCATATCAACATCATCTCCTTTAAAAAATCGATTGCAGCGGTTAGTTGATTTAAGATGGCTCGTCCACCCAGTTGTACTGGTGGATATCTCTCCGGTCATTTTCATCGCGCCACTCACATGGGCTCCATTCTCCTAATGAAGTCACCTGGGAACGCATCTGCATTGTCAGGGGATAAAGATAGGCTTCATGTTCGTGGCAAACACTTCCATAAAACAGTTTCCCCTGGCTAAATAAGCAGAGGTCATCAAACCGCCTTAGAAATTTAACACCTGGTTTATCAATTGGAAAATGCAGAAAAAGATCTCTATAACAAGATAAAATAGCCTCTTTTGCTTCCTCAGATGCCTTGTATCGGTATATGCACATTTCGGCCTCTTTACGGCTGGAAAAGCCGTATCCGAACCAATCATTGCGTACATTTCTTCCTTCAAAAAAGGGATTCAGCTCCTTTTTCAATTCACAAAAGTCACCATAACGCCGTTCTTCACTTATACTATTATCCCTGCAGCTGGAAAATGTAAAATAGTCTACATATGGCCAACATACATCCAAAAACTGACGAAAAATTTCATCTCTTATCTCGTCAATCTCTTTGACAGAAGTTCCATAATGCGCAATCCATTTTGTCATATCACCATCTCCTGTAAAAATTTTAATTGCAGCGGTTCGTTGGTTTGATTTAAGAGGGCTCATCCGTCCAGTTGAATTTATAGATGTTGCGTCTATCACGTTCATCACACCATTTACATGGATGCCACATTTGCAGCGAGGTTGCTATGGAGCGCATTTGTATGGTCAGAGGATAAAGACAGACTTGATATTCATGAGAAACCGTTCCAAGAAATAGTTTTCCCCGACTGAACAGGCAAAGATCATCAAATTTTCTAAGTGCCTTAACACTTGGCTTATCAGTAGGAAAGTGCAAAAGGAGATCTCTATAGCACGACAAAATCACCTCTTTTGCCTCTTTAGAGGCTCTGTACCGGTATATGCACATTTCGGCATATTTACTGGGACCCCAGCCGTATCCGAACCATTCATTTCGTACAGTTCTTCCCGCAAAAAAAGGAGTCAGCTCTTTTTTTAGTTCACAGAAGTCACCGTAACGCTGCTCCTCACTAATAATATCATCCCTACAGCTAGAAAAAGTAAAATAGTCTACATATGGCCAACATACATCCAAAAACAAGCGAAAAGACTCGTCTATTATCCCGATATCTTCTCTGCGACAGCCATAATATTCTATCCAATTTGACATACAGAGCCTCCTTTAAAATTTGATTGCAGCGATTAGTTGACTTGATTTAAGATGGCTCGTCCGTCCAGTTGTAAATGAACAATCCAAGCTGACATATGAACCCTTCTACAATAAAAATAGTATCTGTATCGTCAGACTAAAGTCTGAATTGTGGTAAAACCGAAGCATCTACTCCTATCCAATGTCCAGCATTTAGCAGATCAATCCACAATTCATCATTATGAGTATAGATATATGCCATATGTTCATGTGAAACTGTTCCAAGAAGCAAATCTGTTCCACGAAAAAAACACAGATCAGAATACTTAAAATATGGTCTCCGATACAAATTTTCGTCTATCTCTTCTGTAAAATATATGCTGCTGCAATATGTTTTCAATAACTTCTGTGTCTCAGGGATCGCATGAAAAATATGTTGAGTGACCGGAGTCTTGTAATATCCAAACCATTCATCAACATTTTTAACTTCCACCAGATAGGGTGCAAGTCTGGTTTCTAACGGATGAGGGCCTTCCTGAACATAAGGGTATTCGTCAAAGCGTAAAGAGAAAGAATCTCCATATTCAAAACAAACATCCAGCAGCGCACAAAACGCACCATGCTCACACCGGCCTGTCAGCATATAAACGTCCATCAAAAATTTCTCCTGTTACAGTCAGCAGTCACGTAGGGGCATATAGCTTTTTTATCTTACTATATTAGCTCAATCGATGCAAGACATTACGCTATTTGTAACAAACTTGTCACAAAATGTAAAACAACATAGAGATTCTTATCAGGAGTCAGCGCGCACAAAGCACCTATTCCTTTACAAAAATAATGAGGGACACGCCCAGGTATCCCTCAAACTTTCGCATTTGTTTCCTCTTTCAATAACTCATAGGCCGCTTTCCTTGCGCGAACCAGAGCCATACGGACACTGTCCGTTTTGATCCCTAAATCACGCGCCATTTCTGCGGTGGTTTTTTCCAGTATGTAATACCCTTCCAGCAGATACTGGCTTCGCTTATCCAATTTGGGCCAGACACGGGCCAGACTGTCCAAATCATGAGTATGGATGAGACGGTGTTCTATTTGCTCACGGTTATGCAGCGGATCAGGGCAATCAATCTGGTCATCAAAGGAAAAAGCCGGATGCTGATCACGCAGGTAATTTTTGGCCCGATTCCGGGATGCCGAAATAATATAATTTACCAAGCGATTTCTGTCCTTTGAACGAAGTTCTTTGACCTGATCAATCAATTTGATAAGGACATCCTGGATCAAGTCTTCGGTTACCCATTTATTATGTACGATCTGAAAAATCTCACGATACATCAAATGATTGTAACTGAGAAAGAGTTCCGTCATAAAGGCCCGGTCATCCTCATCATCAATGACCAAAATACAATATGGTATCATAGTCTCTCCTTATTATACTGTTTAACCATTGTACCCAACTTCATATCATCGAGTAAAATCGCCAACGCCTGCTTACGGCTGGAGGTCATACTGCGCATATCCTCAATTACATGACCAACACTCTTTTCCCCTATAATGATCTCGTTAAAAACATCTGGAGACAGGTCCAATTTACACCGGCCCAAGAGATAGTCAGTGGTTACATGAAAAAAGTCTGCCAGTGAGACTAATTTTTCAATATCAGGGTAATGGACACCATTCTCATAGTTAGAAATTGTTCCCACAGTTACAAACATTTCTTTCGCCAGGTCTTTCTGCGTCATCTTGCGTTCCTGACGCAGTTCGGCTAGGATTTCACCAAAATCGGCCATAATTCATTCCTCGATTCTTAGATAATATCACATTATATATTCTCTGGAATGATTAGCGTCGAAATATTAGGAATACCATAAAATAGTGGAGAAGATTTCAGAAAATTCCAGTTTAACCATAATTATATGTCAATTCATAGAAGTCCCTGTCTGTGAGGAAAAATGTTTGTTGCAGATTCGTCATTCCGGTGTCTACTTAGTATGCAATTATTTTTATTGCACAGATACGGCCCAATAGATACCAAGTAAATGGATGGCGAGGTAAAAATATGGCAAAGGGGGAAAAATTAATAGAAAACTACGAAGATGCTCTGTTCGCGCTTATGATGGATGAGGTAGCGTATCAGGAGGGGCAAAGGCTGTTAATGGAGAATGAACAGTTAAAGCAAACTCCAGAGCTACAGATTTCGGCGGATACAAACAAAAAATGTCTCAAGACGATCAAGCGGGAATTCGCGAAACAACAGCATCAGAAAATGCGGCGTGTGGCATTCGGCACCTTCAGAAATGCTGCTGCCTTCGCGATGGCAGCGTTCATTTTGTATGGGAGCGCATATGCGGCTTTTCCTGAAGTCAGGATAAACACACTCAATTTTCTGATTGAAACATCAGATGTTGCAACAAGCCTGATATTGAACGGCGGAACTGGAGACTGGAACGATCCTGCTAAAGAAGCAAAGACTGACAGTGCAGCTGGAATACTGATGGGATACCAGTTGCCCACGATCTCAGAACAATTTGTCATAGTAGGCGAAGGGAGCAATCGTGTATCCGCTTGGATTCGGTATGCAAATGAAGAAAACGCAACAATTTATTTTTCTATCACCAACGCCGCCGGTACAACAAAGAATGTCGACACGGAGAATGCGGAAAATATAGAGAAGATCCAGATTCATGGATATGAAGGATTATTGGTTGAAAAAGATGAACGGGTGAATGTTACCTGGGGTGACACAGACCATAATAATTTTGTTTCTGTAAGCTGCAATGGAATTGATAAAAACGAAGTCCTTGATTATGCGGAGTCTATTGAATATATCCAACAATAAGTCAACAGAATTTCATTTTACTGTTGAAAAGAGCAACAAGAGGGGAGGTACAGGCTTCATATGAGAGAAGCCGAAAATCGGATTATCCGCTGTCCGGTCTGTCATAAGGGCCGCATCTTTGACGCAGCAGAGCAAACAGATTTATCCACCTTGCATCTGTATAGTCCTCGTCAGTCGGCAAAGGCTGACTGGTTCACGAAATGCCCGAAATGCGGAACACAGATCGGAATTGCGATTCAGCCTAAATTAACCACCGAGCAGCAGCGGGCAGGAGCGTGATCCTACCCCTCCCTCGATTTACGATGCTTCGTCAAGCGCACCAACCGCCCGTCTTAAGAATACGGGAATAGCCGAGTTAGGAGCCTTACAAGTAGCTTTTTAGCTATGCGTAAGGCTCCTTTTTTGCAGTCCTTTTCCGCCTAACTGGAAATCGGAAAGGAACCTGATGAAGAAACGGCGATGGCAGCCTTACACTACAAAATATCCGTGATCTCCAATCTCAGACCAAATCAAAATTCTGAGATTGGAGATTAGTTCATGCAAAAATGGCAAGAAAGCCGAAATTATAGGCGTATTAAGGATGAAAATGGAAACATTATCGCCAACATCATCACAATAGACGGCAAGGATGAAGAAGTCACGGAAGACGTGTTTCTGGCCTATTCCCAATCAGACCGCCGTGAGAGATACATAATCGAGGAAGTTGAGCCGGGGAAATTACTGTCCCTTGAAAAACTTCAGGAGGATGGGGTACCGCTGGAGAAATTGGGTGCAGAAATGGTCTGCAGTGCGGAAGATTCTTTGCTGGAGCAAGAAACCCTGTCAGAAACAGAGCGGCAAAAAGTTCTTCTGCGCGCTGCGCTGGCCACACTTGAGGAAGACGAACGTCTGCTGATAGAAGCGCTGTTTTTTGAGCGGAAATCAGTACGGGAGTATGCTGCGGAACTTGGCGTGTACCATCGGACTATCATATGCCGGCGCGATAAACTGCTTCGGAAATTGTACCCGAAAATTTTTTTATGATTTCTTTTATCCACTCTGTGTTTATTCGGGAGGGGGAGTGAGGGAAAGCATCAGCATTCCTCATCGCTCTTTGAAAACCGAATACCAGCAGAACGGATAACCACCTGAACAGACGAGTGCCGCAGCAGCGCGCGCCGAGACCGGCAGGAGGGGAGCCAACCGCGAAACCGGTCCTCCTCCTGCCGCAGCGATTCAGCCTGCAGCGGGACAGCTTTGGCAAGCTGCCCAGCGATGACCCTGTCCAGGTACATAATGAGACACCATGCTTGGCCTGCGCGTAAGACAGGCGGCGCTGCCCCTGAGTTGAAAGCAGTAGAGACTCCTGGAATATGCCCGTGAAGATTTGCCCGATCTTGCCGTTCTGTTCCCGACCTCATCGGGGGTGCGAGCTGCAAATGTGATGAGACGATAAAAGAACAAGCAATAAAAACTGTGATTGGGGAATTAACAGGATGTTTTACCAAGATAACAGGCAAAATGCCCATAATATGATTGATCGGATTTTTAAGACATTTTTTCCTGCCCGCGGCATGGCGGAACGTCCGGCACAGGTTCAGCTGAGCCATCAGATGCTGGATTCCATGCTGGATGGCAGGATCGCCCTCTGCGACGCCGGAACCGGCATTGGCAAGACATACGCCTATCTCGCAGCAGGCATGGCATTTATTCTGCTTCGGGCCGCAGTGGGGCTGGCCTTCCTGCCTATCGTAATTTCCACCTCCAGCATCGCCCTTCAGAAAGCTATCGTGGAAGAATATATCCCGCTTCTGTCGGTGATTCTGATGGAAGGGAACTGGATCACCGCTCCCATCCGAGCGGTGATCCGCAAAGGAAAAGCCCATTATGTATGCGACGCACGGCTGGAGCGCCATCTGCAGAAAACGAACTTCCAAAAGAAAAACCCCAGAGCGGCAGCAGCATTGCTCTCTTTGAGGAACCGTCTGGATATGGACGCAGTTCCACACCTCAGTCACTACGACCAGGAACGTGTCTGTGTTCCTCCGACCTGTGACTGCGGAAAAGAAAACTGCCGCTATCGCCGCTTCCTGAAGGACTGCTTTGAGAAGCAGTACCAGTTTCAGATCTGTAACCATAACCTTCTGCTGGCAGACGCCATCCATAGGAACCAGGATCGGAATCCCATATTGCTGGAACACCCGGCTCTGGTGATTGATGAAGCGCACAAACTGCCGGAAGCAGCGCGGCAGATGTTCGGCGTGACATTGCGCGGCAGCGACATCCAGGAAATGATCCGGGACCTTTGTGCGGAACGGTACCTGCTGGCAGCGGAAACTCTGGCGGAATGCAGTGGACCAATCAGACGGAAGCTCTCCGAACCCTGGGATGAAGAATACCCGCTGGAGATGTTCCTCCGGCTGCTGGTCCTTCCCAACCAGAGCCTGCGCATGATTCAGCGCCAGATTGGAGCATCGTTGACGCTGGCCAGCCAAAGCAGGCTGGAGACCCTGTCTGCGGCAGTTTCTCTCTTCTGTGATGAAACCCCAGATATGATTTTCTATGCGATAGCAAACGAGCAGGGCGGCACGGATCTGTGTGCAACTATGTCCAACCTGACTGCTCAACTCAGATCCGTCCTGTGGGAGCAGACTATCGGAATGGTACTGACTTCCGGGACTATCGCGGTAGGGCGGGATTTTCAGCGGTATAAAAGGGGAACCGGACTGTATGGCGATCATCGTGTAACAGAGTCTGTTTCTCTTTCGCCCTTTCACTACCGGCAGAACTGTTTGTTGTATTTTCCACAGCACCCGCCGCAAAAACAGCGGCGGGATTACTACGATAAACTGGTCGAAGAAATCGCGTCCCTGATTGAAGCAGCCCACGGACACGCACTGGCACTGTTCACCTCATATGCCGCTATGTCCGCTGTAAAAGATCAGCTGGCGGATTTGATCGACTATCCGCTGTTCACCATGAATCGAAATGCGATACATACGCTGGAACAATTCAGGCGGAGTCCCGGCAGCGTTCTGTTGGCCACCGGCTCAGTCTGGGAGGGATTCGACTTCCCAGGAGACTGTGTATCTCTGCTGGTTATTCCCCGACTCCCGTTCCCGCGCCCAGACGCCAGGAAAGAAAGGGAACGGGAAAGCTATGCCACGCTCCGCGCTTACATCCAGGCAGTGGTAATACCGGAGATGCAAATCAAGCTGAAGCAGGGCTTCGGTCGGGCCATCCGCACCGAAACAGACACCTGTGTGATTGCCATTTTAGATGACCGTGCTTCCCCCGGCAGGCGTTACCACGCATATGTGACAGAAGCCCTGCCGGAGATGCCAGTGACTGACAGCCTGCGCGATGTTAAGAACTTCATTCGTGATGTTAAATCCGATGATTACTTTGCGGAGGATTTTTCATGAAAACGCAACGAATGTTTGAAGATTAC
>CAMWQV010000050.1 GCA_947176425.1 uncultured Clostridia bacterium | reverse complement strand
ACTTTATCAGTATAGCACATTTAAAGGCAAACATTTTACACGATATTACTCATTAACTCTTTCCAAACAACAGGACAGTGAGATGATTCAAAGCGCGATTCTTCTTGTTGTATGCAGAACTTTGCTCGATATGGAAATGTTCTGCGATCCTGTAAATAATATTGCGGCCATACTCATTGTCTACACCATAAAAGGTATTAAGCACATACCGCTCATCTTCGGATAGCTGCTCCCATGCAGGTTCAAACCACTTCATGTACTCCATAGCCTGTCGGTACCGCTCTTTCAGAACATCAATCTCTTCGATGCCCTTGATGATACGATCTTCCACCGCTTTAGGACTGCAAGTATGTGGCATCCCGTCCAACCGAGAACTGCTGACTCCGATCATTTTATCATAAGCAGTTCTGATTTCTTTATCCGTGTGGTTAATGATAAACCGCATACTGCCGTAATCCTTTATAGCCTCGATTGCTCCAGTTCTCTTGTCAAGATACTTCCAAATAATGCTCATAACTGCTACCTCCGAATATTGATTCCCTCAGATTGACCATGATTGTCATAGATTGACTCAAATTTTCAAGTTGGCTTTCACTGCTTCGATTAGCGCAGACTGCGTGGTGTCTTTTTCGGAAAGCGCCTGCATAATGCGCTCATCAATGGTTTTCTGTGCAATGATGTGCTGCACCACCACAGTTTCCGACGTCTGTCCTTGCCTCCACAGCCTTGCCACTGTTTGCTGGTAAAACTCAAGTGACCATGTAAGCCCAAACCACACAAGGGTAGAGCCTCCGCTTTGGAGATTCAATCCGTGTCCTGCAGATGCTGGATGAATGAGACCTACCGGAAGCTCTCCCATATTCCACCTATGTATACTGGTTGAATCGTCCAGCCGTGAAAAGGGAATATGCAGTTTATCAAGCCGCTCTGTAATATGCTCCAAATCATGACGGAACCAGTAAGCCACAAGAAGTGGTTTTCCGTTTGCTGCTTCAATTATGTCTTCCAATGCGTCCAGCTTGCGGTCATGGATTCGGATGACTGCCTCACTGTCAAAATATACTGCGCCGTTTGCCATCTGACTCAATTTGCATGATAGGGATGCAGCATTGACGGCGGTGATATCGCCGCTTGGTACCTGTAGTATCAAATTCTTTTTCAGTTCCTCATACTGCGCATACTCTTTTTCGGACAAATACACCGGATAGCCGGAGTTGATCAGTTCCGGCATATGTAAATGGTCAGTGGCTTTCATGGAAAGGGTGATATCGGAAATTCTCCGATAGATGGCTTCCTCTGCTCCCGGCAGAGGCTTGTAGGAGAAAATAACCTGACCGTTACGCTTATCTGGCATAAAGTAGGTGTTTCGGTACTGTCCGATGAAACGACCCAATCGCTGTCCCATGTCCAGCAGTTTAAACTCCGCGAATAAGTCCATCAGTCCGTTTCCGCTAGGTGTTCCCGTCAGCCCAACAATGCGTCTTATTCCCGGCCTGACCTTCATAAGCGACTTGAACCGCTTCGCCTGGTGATTCTTGAAGGAGGACAGCTCATCGATTACCACCATGTCGTAATCAAAAGAGATACCGCTCGACTCCACCAGCCACTGCATGTTTTCACGATTGATGATGTAAATATCGGCTTGTCTTCCAAGAGCAGCTAGCCGTTCTGCCACTGTGCCGACCGCTATTGAGTAGATCAGTCCATTTAGATGCTCCCACTTCTCTATCTCTGCAGGCCATGTATTTTTCGCTACACGTAGCGGCGCAATCACTAGGACTTTGTGAACTTCAAAACTATCAAACAACAGGTCGTTCAAAGCTGTCAGCGTGATGCTCGTTTTACCAAGACCCATGTCCAGAAGGACTGCTGCTATCGGGTGATTCTCGATGTATTCGGTGACATAGGTCTGATAGCTATGCGGACTATATTTCATCCAAAATCTCTCCAATCTGCTCCTCACTGTCGAGAACATATACTCGAAAACCCAGTCGCTTAAGCGCTTCATGCTTGGCTAACTGTAGCGGACGTGGTTTCTCACCAGGCGCTTTAACCTCTACAAATGCCATCCTTCCTTGTGGAAGCAGGATAATGCGGTCAGGCATTCCATAAAAACCGGGACTCACAAACTTCGGCGCTATACCACCTCGTTTTTTCACTGCTTCCCGCAGCTTCTGTTCTATTATTTTTTCTCTCATAAAAACCTCCATCTTTTCAGGCGTTCCTAAATCCCAAAAAACCCTATACGCGCGTATGTATGTATTTTTCGGTTGCTATAGCTTATTTTTCATTGATTTTATTTAGATAAGAATATTAGGAACATAGGAACAAAAACAACAAAGTTGGCTAGCGACCTAGCCGATGGATTGTTCCTGCGAATGTTCCCAGCATCCTTTTTAGGAACAAAAGCAAAGTTGGGAACATGTTCCTAACTAGCTTGATTTTTAGGAACATCACTGGGAACATACTTAGGAACAAAAGTATACTGTGGTCCATAAAGTTGTGTCCTAACTTTTCCTGGCAGACGTTTCCAGCCAAGCTTGATAAGGATTGCTGCTAGTTCATTGGAATCAGCACGTTTCAGATTAGACCTCTCTTTCCCAAAGCACTCGCACCAGATTTCCATATTGCAAACAGAGGAGCGTTTGACCATACCTTTTCGCCCGATCTCTCCAAACGCATTCCCACTGAGGAAATTGCGGCGTTCAAACAAATCCATCTGCTCCCAATTATTAGGCAGAAGAGTGTCGAGAAAATCACGCACCAGTCCCTCGCGCTCGTCAGCTTCCATAGCCTCACACTGTTCTGCCTTTGCAAGTTGTTCTATGGATGAATTCAAATACAGTTTTTCTCCAGCTTGGACATATATGAGACTTTCCGCCCATATCTGTTTTATTTCCTCATCCCTCAATTGCCAGGAATGCTTTACACTGCCGCCCGGTGTCTTTACAGGCCAAAATCTGCGGTTGCCTGTAGTATCTCTCAGATAACCGGACTCTGCATTAGTCGTGCCAAAAAACACGCATTGACGCAAATGTGGTGTGGCTCGTCTTCCAAAGGATGCACGGTAAATGTCGTTCTGTCTTGAAAGGAAAGACCGCAACGTTTCTACCTCCGCTTTCCGAAGCCCCGCTAGCTCACCAATTTCCAGAATCCAATAGCCTTGCAGTTTTTCTGCAGCAGTCTTGTCTTTCGTATCGCTAAGGTTCAAACTATCGGAAAACCACTCTCCGGCCAGTTTTGAAATCAACGTACTTTTGCCCACGCCCTGCGGTCCATTTAAAACAAGCATGGTGTCAAATTTACACCCGGGGTTTATTACCCTGCAAATAGCTGCACAGAGAGTTTTTCGTGTCACGGCGCGAACATAGGCATTGTCATCTGCGCCAAGATAGTCGATGAGTAGGGTGTCCACGCGTCTTATACCATCCCATTTTGGTAGTGCATCCAAGAATTCACGAATAGGGTGATAGGAGCGGTCGTCAGCAACTTTTGCTACAGCAATCTGATAATTCCGTGCAGAGAATGTGCCATAGTTGGAATCGATGTAACTGATAAGTTGCGCGTCGTCTGCATCCCGCCAGTATTTAGAAGGATGCTTCCACGGTACTTCGCCTTTGATTTCCATACCATCAAGCTGCTGATTGAATACGACGCCCTTTAAATTGATATCGTTCTGAAGGATAAGCGTGAGGTTACGAAGCGAATTTTTCAAGATTGTAGAACGAGATTCATATTCCAGCTGTTTTTTCCATGCCTCGTCATCGTCGTCCATAGCTGAGAAATCTATGGCAGCTTGTCTTTTCTTATCTTCAAGGTCAAATAGCTTTACCTTGTCAAGTTCCATAGCAAATTCGCACATCTGCTTGTAGGCCTTTTTCTCATCATCGTCTCCGAATTTGTGGATACGAACGATGTCAAAGGCATTGCAAAGTTTCAGATATGCAGGATCTTTTGCATGGTGGCTGTAGACAAATTTGCCATCCTCCTTGATTTCAACACCTGCCATACTACTAGATTCGATGAGATGATATCGACTGTTGCCAACCGCAGGCTCGTATACCTCTGATAGCAATTCATCCAGCGCCGTGGTAATAGGAAAATAGGCTCTGTTAAAAAGCCCAACTACGCCGTTTTTTTCAAGCGGATCCTGCACTTTCTGAAAGTTCACAGTGTTTGCCCTGCTTTCCCGTGACGAAGTGGGTAACCTTGTGGGGTCTTCCCATTCGGGATGAGCATTCAAAATACTGTCGGGATTCAGCCACTCCTTACTAACTTCCTTGAAAATATATTCTCCATTGGCCGGAGTGCTTGGCCAGTACATCAGTTGATTCGGCTGATAGGAACATTCATCGAAATAATCCATGCCGAGCATATATGCAAGATACCTTGCCACCGCCACAAATTCCTCTGGGGTGACATCTCTTGTTAGCGGATAGATAATGCGAGCCCTCGGGTTTTTTGCAGTATGACTGTGCGTGGTATAGAGTACGGATGTATACGGTGCGCAGGTTTCATAAGAATCAAGGAAACTCCTGTCGATTCTGTCACCATCAAGAGCGATCATAGAGCGGGACTCTACGGTATCAATCTTTCTTCTACCGCCCTTTAGTACACCTGCCACGAAACCGCCGTGGTCTTTCGCTGTGTCTTTCTGCACCTTTGTAAAGCGAGCATACTCCTCTGCCGATTCCGGCGTTCGGATAGTTACCTTCAGCCGCTCCTTCAGATCATTGTATGTAATGACCTTATTTGTCCACCTTTTGGCATGGCGATTGCTACCATAGGCAATAGATAATTTACGCAACTTCTGACCTTCCTGTGTTAGGTTTGTTTTATCCAAAATTGGATATTTATTGTCCATTTTTAGCCTCCTTCAAATTCTCCGTAAAATAGCGGAGTGGTATATGTTTCCTTTTCGCCCTAGCAATCTCAGCTGTCATACATTTGGACATGATACCGCCAAACACCCACACCTCGACGCACCTATCCATCAGCACGTTGCCAAAGAATAACCTCAAGCTGCGTTCCTTCGAGTTTGTATCATCAAGGAACTGTGGAAACAATAGGTGCGGTATGAGCGGGATATATCCCATATCTACTGCATGGCGGCTGTACCGTCTGGCGTTCTCTGCGTTCTTTATCCTGTCACTGGAAAAGGGATAGCAGATATATACCAGGGGACAAAAGAGCCTCGCTGTCTCCCGTTCCTCTTTTTCAATTGATGAGAGCGCTTCATATGTTGTAGGGTCATAGTAGCCTTCTCTGTTAAATTTGTTGATACTCAATTCTGCATTCCTCCTCAATCTTTTTTATAGAACTGGCACTCGTATCCATCAGCGCGGAGCAGCAAGCCACTAGCCCATGGAGGCGTCCTGCTCATTTGCTCACAAACCGCTGCCAAGGACATGCTATGGTCTGCTTCGATGATGATCTCGTCATGCACATGTGCTGCAATGGAGCAGTTTTGCAGCGTCCGCATGGCATAGCAGAGAATATCGCGAGCGGTTGCCTGGACAATGTTTTCCACGAATTTGGGACCGTAGCTTTCGATGCGCTCCCACTTCTTTGTGCTTCCTACACCCATGTAGGTGACGGACTCACCACCAAATCGGTTTTTCCCCATGCGCGGCTTTACATAGGCCAGCCATCTGCCGCTGAAGAGTCGAATGAACAACATTCTGCTTTGGTACTGAAAGCGAATACCGTCTTTCACAGCGCGATCAACATCCCACCAGAAACTAACAATATTCGGATTTGATGCACGCCAGCTATCCACCAACGGCTGCAACTCATCTTCCGTCATTCCTGCCTCCAGTGCACCCATTGCTTTCAAAGCTCCAGCCGACCCTCCATATCCGCAGTTGTGGACAAGTTTACCTGATACGGTAAAACGATGATATGTCCCGGCATTTCGTATGTCATAAAGTCGAGCTTTGCGCTGATAATTTTCACACAGCTGTATTGCTCTCCCACCATATTCGGTTTGTACGAGATGTTTGCCACAGGAGGCGGCGATTCCAAACTGTATAGGCTTAGGTTTTCCTTCAATCCATACGAGGTGATCAGGAGTTGCCCTGAGTCCTTCATATTCAATCACATCACCTTCCCCTTTAAATACAACACCATCATGATTTATCCAGCTTTCTCCATCCCAAAGTCTGTGATTTACAGTCACGGATTCAATGGGTATAAGTCCTCTATCTGTAAGGACGAGCTGCCCCTCTGCAATACAGGCAAGTTCCGCCTGTTTCCCTTTCTGCCGCAGATGCCCATTCACACCATGCTTTTTCACTGGCACATGGAACATCTTACTTGCCGATTCACAATAAATGTCACCTTCGCTCTCAAATACCCTCAACCGCCACTGTTCTCCAGCAATCCAAGCAATCACCCTCGCTTCAATAGCGGAAAAATCCACAACAATAAATTTCTTACCGACCCTTGGCACAAAAGCTGTACGTATGAGCTGTGACAACGTATCTGGAATATCCTCATACAGCATATCCAGTGCCTCAAAGTTCCCACTTCGGACAAGTTCTCGTGCTTGTTCCAAATCCAGCATATGGTTTTGTGGAAGGTTCTGCAGCTGAATGAGCCTGCCACTATACCGCCCAGTTCGGTTCGCACCATAGAACTGGAACATTCCACGTGCACGACTGTCTGCACATACCGCATTCTCCATGGCCGTATACTTTTTGACCGAGGATTTGGAAAGCTGCCGGCGCAGCTCCAACACCTGCCGTAGCGGTTGTGGAGCTATTTTTAACAGCTTTGTCACCATTTTTTTACCAAGAGTATCCGTCTCCATACCGTTCTCTGCCAACCACAGCTTCATCTGCTGTACCGAGTTGGGGTTGTCCAATTTTGTCAGTTCCCGCATGGCAGCGGTTAGCTTCTCACGGGATTTCCCATCCATGCAGATTGCATTCTGTACAAGTGTCATATCCATGCATATACCTCGGTCGTTAATCTCCTGGTCTTGCCGGTATTCTTCCCATACGAAATCTGGCACAGGGTATCGCGCCAGTCGTTTCTTTATAGCTATCTCGGACTCCACGTCCCGCTTGTTATATGCTTTAAACCGCATCCATTTCTCTAAATCATGTTCGGGCAGGTTGCGTGTTCTGCCACCATTGCTCTTAGTCGCCTTGCAAGGAACGCAAAAATAACGAATAAGGTCTTTGCCCTCGGAGAGTTTCTGCTTTTCCAGTCCAAGCACCGCTCCCACATTTTCTAATGACATAGGAAGTCCAAGGGTAGCAGACCATATCATGGAACATTTCCACGAAAATGGGTTTAGATAGTCTCCTGTGGGAAGATCGAGATAACGGGAGAGGCATACCCGCTCAAAGTTTGCGTTGAAGGCCCATTTTGTGACAGAGTCATCCCAAAAAGCCACGATAATCTCTTGCGGGATCGTCTCACCTCGAGCAAGATCAACAACTCTCACATCACCGCCTTCAACAGCATAACCCAACAACAGGATTTCAAAATTGGGCGATTCTACATAGCGATATACCCCGCATTTTGACAAATCAATATCGCTGTATGTCTCAATATCAATACTCAATGATTCCATTCTCCACCGTCCTTTCACCACATCTGGTGCGGTAGAAAGATATCTCTTTGCCACTTTGGGCAATACGTTTGTTAGAACAAAAAGTCCTCATCCTCATACTCCTCTGCGAAATCGTCCTCCGCACGAGTTCTGCTACCTAGTGGCTCCCCATCACGGATTTTTTGCAGGTTATTCAGTCCACAGGCGATTCCCTTATTGCCGTTGCTGTTGAAAGCATAAAAATTGATACTCGCTCTTCCGTACACGCCACTGTATACCTCAGAGTGATCGATGATCTCCTGTCGATTTACGTTCACGATACCGGGTGCGGTTGTACTGTTGGCGTTAACAAAATAAGCATTTGCATATGCCGGATCGTTCGGCCTCTCCGCATCTCCATCACGCATAGGGGTTTTTAGCACTGAAAGCGGGGGAACGCTTCTGCCGTTGCCCTTAAGCTTTGCTGCTCCTTCCTTATACGCCGCCTCGATGGCTACTTTTATTTTGGCTATCGTTACCTTGTCTGACTTAGGTATAATTAAATTGACACTGTATTTTGGCGTGCCGCCGTTAATTGCTTTCGGTTCCCAAGCGTTGCAGTAACTCCACCGAGTATTGGGGCCGGTGATCACTTTCATTGAATTCTTTTCTTTATTTGACATAATGTGTTCCTCCTAATTTTCACTAAAATCATCTTTTTTCGATTTAACCGTGTTTACCGACCGGTATGTCGGTCTTTTATCACTCTTTGGTACGAGCGTCGGTTGACCTTGGGGCTTTTCTATCAAATTTCCGAGAAGCTCATAAAACTGTTTTTTTCCGAGCAATTTCTGCATTTCTGTAATTCCTAGAATTTTGTGTACATACGGGTCATATCCAGCATTGGAAACTGTTTTCACCACTGCATCCTCGTTGATGTACCTACGATTGGAGCGTCCCTCCACCAGCTTGTAGCCGGGATATTCTGTGCCACTCAATGCTTGCCGTAGCGCGTACCCTTTTACATCTGCGACCCACGCTGTTAGTTCATCCGCACGGTCTAGGATTGCGACAATATCTGTATTCTCCAACGTGGCAGGCACCTCAAAGTCGTAGCGTGCAAGCTCCAGATTGTATTCCGCCCGTTTCCGACACACTGCCCTTGCCCTGCAGAAGCGACAGTGTTTTCCTGCTTGGAACTCGCCCTCTCCGGCATAGGCCAGCTTTGCAGTTGGCGCAAGAACGGTTTCTGCCCAGACATAAAGTTCATCTTTAACAATGTTATAGACGCTGATATTCTCTCTACGAGGCTGGTAGATTGTCATACACACCGAATCAATGTCATAGATACCGTCAAAAAGTTCCAGTGCGCCGAGGGCATAACACATCATCTGTGGATTCTCTAGAGCAGAAACCTCCACTCCTTTGCCGTGCTTGTAGTCGATGACATATAACGTCCCGTCCGCAATGATCACGCAGTCGCCGGTG
>CAMWQV010000049.1 GCA_947176425.1 uncultured Clostridia bacterium | reverse complement strand
ACGTAGTTGCACCAGAAGGCTCCGGCGGCTCCAAACATCCCCGCCCCCACAATGCAGCCCAGAAATCCCGGCAGCACCGGCAGGATAACCTGCAATGCCTGTATGACGATAAGAACCACAGGTGCGAAAATGCCGAAAGAGGCGATATACTGCTGAAAGGACTCCACAGAGTTGAAATACCCCAAGAGATACCCGCGAATGATGAATATTGCCGACAGCAGGAGCAGGAACAGCAGCACAAAGGTCAGGATATTTTTTAGTTTTGACGCTCTTTGATCCATCGGAAGACCTCCTTGAATGTTTTAATCTATAGCCTATAAAAGAGTAGATCCAGAAAACTGCTGCACAAAATTTCCTGTAATTTACGCTGTCTACGGACATATGTCAGCAGTTTCATAATATAATTTTCAGTTCAGCTATGCTCATTATTTGCTTCCTAAAAAGGAAGCAAATAATGGGGGTACCCCCATTATTCTCATTTAGATAACCTACTCGTTCTTGCTGCCTGATTTTGTGCAATCATACAGTTTTGCTCGTTTATAACTATAGCGCAGTATAGCGTGAATTTTTTAATTTTCATTGAATAAGAATCTTAATTTTTTCTTATATCTCTATTCAATTTTTTGTTTTAACCGAGTATGTTGGACAAAAAAGTATACGATTGTACATATTCGTTCTGCTTTGCTGCTGCCGGTTCTGCGGAGTTTGAGGCTGCTGCTTGAACTGGACAGCTTCCATAGGCTTCTCAACGGTGCTGCCGAATATGAGGCCAGCGTATATATCTGACCGTCCCGTACATAGGCGACAGTGGCGGTATCCCCTGCTTTATAGCTCTTGCCGCCCAGGGTCGAAGTCAAATCATTGCTGCTCATGACTGTTGCCGCATCGACCATTGTAATAACATCTCCCGCCCGCAGCCCTGCCAGATCCACAGGACCGTACAAACTAACAAAAAAGAAAGTGCCTGGGTACCGCAGCTGGTATCCAGGCACTTTTCTTTGACTCAACAGCAAAATTATATGTTTCAAACAGTATTACTAATTAATTGAAATAACCAGTGACTTGGGAAATGCACGGAAAGTCATTACATCTTCTCCTTTGTTTATAAATAACTCTCCAAAGGTATTATCATAGTATAGATCCAACTGAGTTAGTTTTCCAGGATCAAAAGAAAGGCTTCTGCTTACACCATATTCCTGACAAAACTGCTCCAGCAAACTACTTCTGTCAAGAGTAAGTTTTCCATGCTCGTTATCAACACGGATTTTAAAGCAATCCTCTGCTTGTCCAATCTGAACAACCATATTTGTTTGACAAACAGGTATGCAAAGATGGAAACTGTTTTTATCCAAAACGACCTGTCCGCCTGTATATACAACGGTATCATACTGCGCTGCTGTCTTTTCTGAAATATTCTGGATTAACCGCTTATTCCGGATGGACATCAATCGTGGCATGGTAAGTCCGTGAATCCACATATCTTCTTTCATATGGGGCAGCTCTTGGACTCCGCAGCCGAACCAGCCAAAATAGACCGGTTTGTTTTCCTTATTATAGAAAGCCTGCGGCGCGTAAAAATCAAATCCCTTATCCAGTTCATCACAGGCTTCAATATGGAATGTAAGATTTTCCACGTCCAGCTGTCCAATCAGATAAACAGTTGAAAACGCATTGTGATACCGGTCACCCTCTGGTTCTTTCCCGATAAAAGACAGGAATAAAACATCCTTCCCATCTATCGTAACGATGCTTGGACATTCGATCATACGTCCAACATCCAAGCCGGACAGCGCAATACAACCTTGATAATTCCAAGCAAAACCGTTGTCACTTTTGTAGAGGATCAGCCGCCCAATCCCATCTGTTGTCCCACCGCCGAGAAACATATAGAAGCTCCCGTTTCTGCGAAAAACAAAAGGATCTCTGATTTCTCCGGTCAGTCCTTCCGGTGTTTCATCGATAATGGGGTTATTCGCATATTTCCGTATCTTCTCATCAGGTGACATGATTGCCAGGGCTTGCTTTGGGATTTTACCCTGTGGACTTTTGTAATTAGCCGTATAGTACAAAAACAAGTCAGAACCGATCTGGATACTGTTTCCAGAATAGCAGCCGTTTTTTTCATATTCTTCCGAAGGAATTAGAATTTCGGGGGAATCTGTCCAAGTAATCAAATCTTCAGAAATAAAATGCCCCCAGTGTTTCATACCGTGGCTCGGTCCAAAAGGATGCCACTGATAAAACACATGATACTGTCCATTGTAATACGCCAGTCCGTTTGGATCGTTCATCAATCCGCAGGGCGGAATCATGTGAAAAGCGGGCCGCCTGGCAGAACATTTACAGTACTCCGTCAGATTTTTGATATATTCTGTGTGTTCGCTCGAAACAGGGGTGTATTTTTCAAATTGCTTTATTTCCACGCTCATTTACACTCCAATCAAATCCTGACCGGCTTTTACCGTCATTCCGGAACGGAACTGTATACTTTCCTGCGCTTCTTCTGTTTCAATCACAACAACAACCGGATTTAATCCATTTTTCATAATTTTCTTTTTGCTGAAAGTCAGCAGCTTATCACCAGCCTTCACCCTATCGCCCACTTTGACCAGGCAGGCAAAGCCGTCTCCGTTCATACTCACAGTATCAACCCCGATATGGATTAAAATAGCGGCTCCATTCGCCAGTGTAAGCCCTACTGCGTGATTGCTTCCATCCATAACAACAGATACTGTTCCGTCAGCAGGTGCGATTACGGTTTCGTTCTCAGGAATAATACCAATTCCATCGCCTAGGACTTTCTCTGAAAAGACCCCATCCCCGATTTCTGTTACAGGAATGACCTTTCCATCGACCACCGCACGCAGTTCAACTCTGCCGCTGATGGTTTCAATTTTCGCTGTATCGTCTGCATCGTCAGTTTCAGCTTCCCCTTTGGGAACACCTTTGAGCTTGTCATACGCAAGAATAAAGACAATCGGCAAAATAAATGCGAGCAGATTGCCAATAATATAAGCAACCAGTTTTTCAGGTACAACAATCAATAAGCCTAAGACAACCGTAAGTCCCTGCCCAATCGCATATACATCAGCCAGTTTCATAAACGCGCCGCCGATACCGGCGCCCAGACAGGCACAGGCAAAGGGAATTGGAGAATATTTCAGGTTTACCGCGAAAATCGCCGGTTCAGAAATACCGACCAAAGTGGGCACAAAGCTGGACATTGCGATATCTCTGTCTCTTGATTTTTTCTGTGCCAGCAAGAACATACCGACCGCAGCGCCGCCCTGTGCAATAATGGAGACAGACCAGATCCCCTGGATATAGTTAAAACCAGTTGTGGCAATCAGGTTCGCCTCGATACCCTGAATCGCCTGATGCGTACCAGTTACAACCAGCGGCTGAAGCAGAGTTGCGAAAACGAAAGCTCCTACCGGCCCAAGCCTGTTATACAACACATCTATTACCGCCGCAAGTGCGTTGCCGATCATGTTTCCGATCGGTCCAAATACGGCAAACAGCGCAACGTTTGCACAGAAAAGGGTGATTGTTGGCACCAGCACGAAGGAAACGACTGCCGGTACATACTTCTGAGAAATTTTCTCAACCTTTGACATGAACCATGCCGTCAAAATTGCAGGGAAAACGCCGCCCTGAAATGCGACTTTTGCAATTTGGAGTCCCAGGAAATTCCAGTATTCCGCTCCTGACGGGTCCAACACAAATGTATTCCGGTTCATCAGATTCGGATGGACCATTACAATACCGACCAGAATGCCAAGAATGGGATTGCCTCCAAACCTCTTTACGGCACTGTACATGACAAGAATTGGCAGATAATCAAATGTTGTCGCAATGATCGCCATAAAGTCCGCAAGGCTGGCAAGAAATACGCTGTGGCTTGCCAGAGATCCTTCCAAACCGAAAAGCCCGTCGGTCACAAGCAGTGACTTTATCCCAATGATAATGGCTGCCGCGACGAACGCAGGAATAATCTGGATAAAAATATCGGAAAAGACCTTAAAGCCCTGCTGAAGCTTTCCAAGTTTACTGACACCCGCCTGTTTAGCTTCTGCCGCAGACATTTCCTTTACGCCGGTTGTCTCAATAAATGCGTCATAAACATTGTTTACAGTTCCGGTTCCGAAAATAATCATCAGCTGTCCGCTGTTGTAAATAACGCCTTTAGCGCCCTCAACGTTCTCTAACTTTTTCCGGTCATACTTTTCTGGATCATTTAAAATCAGCCTCAGTCTTGTAACGCAGTGCGTAGCGCCCTTGATATTCTCTTTCCCGCCGACGTATTTTACTACGTCTAAGGCAATCTGTTTGTAATTCATGTTTGCTCCTTCTGCAGTTTCCTGCGAAAATTCAGAGATATTAGAGTGAAACGTTTCGTGTTTTGCATACCCCAATCCCTTTTCCAATACGTAACTGTTTGGCTGAAAGATCAGGATTTTTTAATATTACGCAAAGCACCTCCTTCCCCTTTTGAACAAATATGTACTCATAAAACAGCAAGCAGTGCGTCAATCTGCTTTCTCTCTGCAAGGCCAAGAGAAAATGCGGTGGCACTGCCAGTGGCAGTCCCAAGCTTGAGCGCATAGCTGTAATCGCCTGTTTTCAGAAATCCGGCCAAAAAACCCGCTACCATGGAATCTCCTGCACCCACACTGTTGCGTACTTTGCCCTTCGGACATCCGATCCGATGGCACTGTCCGTTTTCATCCAACAGGAGCGCGCCGTCGCCAGCCATTGACACCAGAATATTCCGGCCGCCCATTTCCTGAAGTTTGGCAGCATATTCTGCAATTTCGTCATCAGTCTTTAAGACCTTGCCGAAAATTTCTCCCAGTTCGTGATTGTTTGGCGTTATTAGAAACGGATGGTATTTCAGCACATTGGTCAGCAGTTCTTTTGTCGCATCTACCACAATACGAATCCCTTTGTCTTCCAGACGGGCCATGATCTTTTCATAAGTGTCGCAGGGCAGGCAGTTCGGAATGGAACCGGAAAGAACCAATGTATCCTCCGGCTGAATGCGATCCAGCTGTTTGTACAATCGTTCCATATCCTCGACAGAAATGACCGGACCGATTCCATTGATCTCTGTTTCCTCTGTGGCCTTTACCTTCACATTGATCCGTGTCATGCCGTCAGAAAGATGAATAAAATCGGTTCGCAGTCCCATCTTAGTCAGACCTTTTTCCAAGCCGTCTCCGGTAAAGCCTGCAACAAACCCCAGCGCGACAGTATCAAAATCCAATGTTTTCAGTACGTTGGAGACGTTGATCCCTTTGCCGCCAAACTGGACTTCCTGTGACTCATTCCGATTGATGCCGTCTAACTTCAGCGCACCGCCTAAATGTACGACATAATCAATAGCTGGGTTAAGTGTAACTGTGTATATCATATCCATCACTCTCCTTTATAGTAGTATAGTCGCAATATGTTCTGTCCGGTAGGTGATTTGTGATAATCGATGCCTTAATCAGATCACAAAAACAGGCCGCACATATATTGCCAAATTTACTCTGATCTGCTAGTATCCAGCACTCATATGACGATTTTATAGCCGCAGCCTTCAGCTCAGCTTCTTCAATACCAGGCGTAGTAAAGCCGCGTTCTATCGAAATACCGTTTGTCCCCATAAATGCTTTGGTAAAATTATACCAGCGCAGACTATTTAATACGGCAGTACCAATAATGGCTTCCGTTGTGGGTTTTATCCGGCCGGACGGAACGTACACGGTACAGCCTTTCCTGGCAAGAACACGGGTATGGGCAAGACCATTCGTTACATAGGTAGCTTCCAGTGCGTCACCAGAAATCGCATTGACTAATTGGAGTGTAGTCGATCCTGCATCAACATAAACAAGATCGTCTTTCTGGATCAGGGATGCAGCCAGATATCCAATGCTTTCTTTCTCTCGTATATATAAGCCTTCCTTGGTAAGCATGTCCGGTTCTTTTGCAAGATAAGATCTCTGTTCAATAAACGCAGCACCTCCATGAACCTTTTTCAGACGGCCCTGGCTGTCAAGAGAAGCCAGATCACGACGGATTGTAGAGCCGCTGACATTAAGCTGCTCCGATAACTGCTGCACAGTTATACTTTTCTGGCGTTCAAGGATTTCCAGAATTAGCTGATGTCTGTTTTCAGTAATCATTCCATTGTCCTTTCAACAAAGCAAATTATACCATAGTTCAACAAAAATGCAAGACGCAAAATGAATATTTGTGCAAATTTTTTGCTGTATATGGTTATTTGTGATTTTAATTGCGCGTAAACACTCAAATATAAGCATATAGACCCCAAAACACGCCTAAAACTTGCCAGTATTAATCATTTTGTATGGTTAAAATTGAACACTTAAAATCACAAGCAGCCAAATCTTGTGCAATGAATTACAATTCCATCCCACCTCTTCTATTTTTTCACTCAGTTTCGTGCAAGTATAAAAATAATTGATCATTTTCACACGGCAAATCCTCTGACTGTTTTATAAAGCCATACATAGTATAAATCATTAGAGGATAATTTACAAGCATTGACAGGGTATAAACCTGCCAATGCACAGACAGAAAATTTTAAAGCAAAAAAATCATCGTTTGCAAGGTGTTGATAAAGAATATAAAAGTAATTAAGTTTTTTCCTCTTCAGGCTTCCACTGGGGATTTAAGCCATGTTTTATTCTCCATGCCGCTCCTTTTCTGTCCGAAATATACTGTCCCGTCCATCTTTTTCGAATACATAAAGATTAGAATTCAGCGGTGACAATTTTTCCTCTACCACTATTTTCTCGGTCTCTGTATTGATAACGGCACCACGGATTATTTCTGGCATTGATGTAGAGGATCTGCTTGAGATAATCTATACGGTGTCATACCTATTTTTGTTTACCCCAGCAGCTTCTTCAGCTTGAGTTTCTGCGCCTTCTGTTGACACACTGCATACATGAGAGTGGGAATAAAAACCTTCTTTCCGCATTTCAGCGTTTGCCGTGTTTGGAACGATGCAACCGCATTTGGTACAGAACAGCTTTCCGTCAGGACGCCGAATGACAGGATTTTCAGGTTCGTCGCTGGGAAATGGGAGAGATGCTTTCCTTCCCTGTCAAAAAACAGCTGGAACTGTGAAGGGCATCAGAACAATAATCACGCTGTGACACGGACCTAGATCGCCTTAACCTGTCGATATAAGAACAATATAAGAATACGGGGTCGCCGCTATACTGCCCCGCCACTCACCTCCACGGGTTGTTGTAGTTTGCCCATCCTCCCGTAGTCAGTATAGCACATTTTATCAGCGTTGGCACCTCTGGTCTCATTTCCGCGTTGGTGCCTTTCGCAGAAAGGCGGTTTATAAGTATGTCCATATCCTCATGAATGTAACCCTGGAACTCGCTAATATGTATGAAAAGGGCGAAGGAACCTCTTAGAACAGGAACGAGTCCGCACGGCTGTATTCGATGGCTGCCGCCTCTCAAAGTCCCCGCGGTATGGGACACAGATTGGACGATTCATTCTGGTTAAGCATCCGTTTGTAAAAGGCACGGAAGAAGATGCAATCAACCTTCTGACGGAAGCCTCCGCATACGGTGATTACGCCGCTTCGATCTATTTGGCAAAGCATTGCTTCTCCCTCGGCGACAGAGATACAGCGGAGGAATTTCTGGAGACAGCCACCCGATGCCCCGGCCTCCAAGAACTGCAGGAACTTCTTGTATCGCTTGGAAAACTCTTGGGATTGGAGAAAGATGCGGAAGCTATCTGGAATGGTATCCGCACCCTTGAAGTCTAATGAAAAAATGTGCCGCTCTCTCCAAACGAAGAGAGCGGTATTTTTTATCGCTGCGCTGCCCAGCAGGTTTCTTTCCACAGCACCCCGGCGGTACCCATAAAACGATAAATCATTCTCATCAGCGATGTGACGGATATCTTGGTCCTGCCCAATATCGTTGACCAGCTGATGACAATTCTGTTCTCATGAAGAAAATTTTTTATAGCTGCTTTAATTTCTCTTTTGGTGACAGCGGCGGTGTTATCTCCAATACGGTCAAACATACCGGCGATGCCACAGCGTCCTCTTATGGCTGGGCTATCATGACGCTCCAAGACGCCCTTTCCGCATACAACCTGGACTATATTGATGCGCCGTTCTACACCAACCATGATATGGGACGGGCGGCAGAACACTATTTCAGCGAATACAGCGCCAGTCAGACAAAAATGGCGCAGGCCCTGAATCTTCTGATGTCCGGCAACTCCTTCCCTTACTACGGTGAGGAGCTGGGTATGAAGGGTTTTGGCAGAGATGAGAACAAACGGGCCCCTATGTACTGGTCCGATGATGCGGACTGCCTTAGCCTTTGCGATGGTCCGGCAGATATGGAAGACTTCGACATGAACTTCGCAAGCTATGAGGAGCAGAGCACCGATGGAGACTCCATTTTGAGGTTCGTGACACAAACTATCCGGCTGCGGAATGCCTATCCCGTTATTGCACGGGGTACAGAAGTCTTGGAGGAAACGCTTTCTCTGCCAATGTATTCTATAGTGGTATTGATCTAGTCCTTTCCGCTGTTTTTTATATCATATGAGCATATCAAACAACTATGCTGTCTGAGAGGGATTCAAGCATCTAAAGTGCAAGCAGTCAACACCCATCAGCGCCTAACTCCTTGGCCGCAGTGATCCGATATTCGTCCATCAGTGCCACGCAGCCAGCTGCATCGACCTTGCCCTGAAACAGTTCCTCCACAGCCGCCCCCATCTCTTGCTGCGTATAGCCGATAATCTTAGGATTTGCCGTACTCGCCCGTTCATGAAGTGAGATAGAACTCAATGCCTCTGTAACCATATTTGACTGTATATTGGTGGTTTGTCCTTTAAAGCAGCTCACAGTAGAAATGCCTTCAAAAGCCGCATTATAGTTTTCACTCTGGGTGCAGAAAGACAAAAACTCCATCGCCTCCTCCACATGATCGCTCTGTTTGTTGACCATCATCAATGTCTATTATACAAATCTCCTCGCCCACGAG
>CAMWQV010000048.1 GCA_947176425.1 uncultured Clostridia bacterium | reverse complement strand
CCTCATCGCGGAAACAGGCGACTGACAATATGAACTTACCAAGATACTATGAGGATCTCCATGTGCTGCATGAAAACACCATGCCGGACCGGGCCTATTATATTCCCGGCGTTCCGGAGGGGCAGCCCAGGGAGTCGTCCGACCGGATGCAGCTGCTGAGCGGAGAATGGCGTTTCCGCTATTTCCCCAGCATTTATGATCTGAAAGAACAGTTTTTTGAGGAAAATTTCGACTGTTCCGCCTATGACCGCATTCCGGTTCCCAGCGTGTGGCAGAATTTAGGGTATGATACCCCGCAGTACGCAAATTACCACTATCCGTTCCCTTTTGATCCGCCTTTTGTGCCACAGGACAACCCATGCGGGGCATATATATGTGATTTTTCCTATGAGGCAATATCCAGTGCGCCGGTGGCGTATCTGAATTTTGAAGGCGTCGATTCCTGCTTCTACGTATGGCTGAACGGGCAGTATGCAGGCTACAGCCAGGTGTCCCACGCGACTGCCGAATTTGACGTGACCCGGTTCCTGAGAAACGGAACGAACCGGCTGGCAGTCCTGGTACTCAAATGGTGCGACGGGAGCTATCTGGAGGATCAGGATAAATTCCGGATGAGCGGTATTTTTCGGGATGTGTACCTGCTGAAACGTCCGAAAGACGGGGTCTTTGATTACTTTGTCCATACGACGCTGGGAGAGGGCTTTGCTTTAGCGGCGCTGCGTTTGAATTATTTCCACTGTCAGGTCCCCACAAAAATATCCCTGTTGGACGCCTCCGGAAAATTGATTGTGGAAGGCCGTGCCGGGAAAAACGGACTGGACGGCCCCTGCTATACCGCGCTGCCGCTCCGCAACCCTGTACAGTGGAGTCCGGAAAATCCGTATCTGTATACGCTGCGCATTGAGACAGACGGCGAGACGATCACGGATAAAATCGGCCTGCGGGAAATCTGCGTCAAAGACTGCAAAGTATATTTTAATGGTATGCCAATCAAATTCAGGGGCGTCAACCGGCATGATTCCTGCCCGGAAAACGGCGCGGCGGTCACAAGAGAGCAGATGGAACAGGACCTTATTCTGATGAAACGCCACAATTTCAACGCCATTCGGACCAGCCATTACCCGAACGCGCCGGAATTTTTGCAGCTCTGTGACGCTTACGGCTTCCTGGTGATCGACGAGGCGGACGCAGAGGCCCACGGACCCTGGGATATCTATTATGCCGATGCCAGCGACGAAAATCGAAATGCCCGCTGGAACGAGACAATCGCCGATAATCCGGACTTTATCGAACCAATCTGCGACCGGGTGCGGAAATGTGTCCATCGGGATAAAAACCGCCCCTGCGTGGTGATCTGGTCCATGGGAAATGAAAGTGCGTATGGATGTGCGTTTGAAGCCGCGCTGAAATGGACAAAGACTTTTGATACCAGCCGCTTGACCCATTACGAGAGCGCACTGTACCGAAGCGGCCGCAGAAAATATGATTTCGGCAATCTGGATCTGTACAGCAGAATGTATCCCTCTTTTGAGGATATCGAAGCGTATGTGTCGAACAAGCCGGACAAGCCGTTTATTTTATGCGAGTACTGCCACGCAATGGGCAACGGTCCCGGAGACCTGGAGGATTATTTCCAGCTGTTCCAGAAATACGACTGTATGTGCGGCGGATTTGTCTGGGAATGGTGCGACCATGCCGTAATTGGCGGGATGGCGGCGGACGGAACGCTCGTGTACCTCTACGGCGGCGACAGCGGAGAGGCGGTCCACGACGGGAATTTCTGTATGGACGGCCTGGTCTTCCCTGACAGAAAGCCGCATCCGGGACTTTTGGAATACAAAAATGTCTACCGTCCGGCGCGGGCGTCGCTGAAGAACGGCGAGATTGTATTGCACAATTATCTGGATTTTACCGACCTGAAAGACGCAGTTACGATTGCCTATGAGATACGGCAGGACGGAAAACTGATCGAAACAGGAGACGCAGAATGTCCGTCTGTCCCGCCGCATAAAGAAAACGTTCTGCCGCTGCGGTTCGAGCTGCCGGAGGAAGGAAAAATTTACCTGCGGCTGAGCTACCAAAAAGGGAACACGGAAATGGGCTTTGACGAACTGCTCCTCCGTGACGGCGGCGGACGAAAGCTGCCCGCGTTCGAGAATATCACGGCGGCGGTCCATATAGAAGACGAGGAACCGTTCCTGCTCCTGCGGGGAGAAAACTTCAAGTACCGTTTTGACCGGCGTACAGGTCTGTTTGACGCGATGGAATTTGAGGGACGCAGACTGCTTGACCGGCCGATGGAGCTTAATATCTGGCGCGCGCCCACTGACAACGATCAATATATTAAAATCGAATGGATGCGGGCCTGCTATCACCGCGCCGCCGCCCGCGCCTATGAGACTGTCTGGGAACAGCAAAAAAATTCCGTCCGTATCCGCTGCAAAATGTCAATGACGGCAGATACTGTACAGAGAATCTTGTCCCTTGATACGGTTTGGGTGGTCTGGAACAACGGCGCGGTGGATGTGACGATGGATGTTTGCAGGGAACCGGAATTTCCGATGCTGCCCCGTTTCGGACTGCGGCTGTTCCTGAACAACGCTCTGGATCAGGTGGAATACTGCGGGATGGGTCCCGGTGAATCTTACCGCGACAAACATCAGGCGTCCTGGCACGGCATTTTCAAGAGTACTGTTCCGCAGATGCACGAGGATTATTTAAAACCGCAGGAAAACGGCAGCCGTTTTGACTGCGGCTATGTAACGGCTGCCGGACAGGGCATGGGTCTGACCGCGGCTTCCCCGGAAACATTCTGCTTTAACGCGTCCGTTTATACCCAGGAAGAACTGACAGAAAAACAACATAATTTTGAACTTCTCCCTTCCGGCAGTACGGTCCTCTGCCTGGATTACGCACAGAACGGGATTGGTTCCAACAGCTGCGGACCAGAGCTGCTGGAAAAATACCGTCTGGATGAGAATGCATTTCAATTCCTGCTGCGGCTGACACCGTTCGCGGAATAAGAAATTTTATATGCCTCCGCCGGCGCTGTAAAAGCGCGCTGCTTCCGGATAGCGGCGCCGGCGGCTGTCATAGACCGCAGTCATTATTGAGAGAAAGGGAGTTTTTATGGAAAAAACATATCTGAAATGGTATAACAAAGCCGGTTACGGTTCCGGAGATATCGCGGGCAACGTGATATACGCTTTGCTGTCCTCCTTTGTTATGATCTATCTCACCGATACCGTCGGCATGAATGCCGGAATCGTCGGTACACTTATGCTCGCATCCAAAGCCTTTGACGGTGTAACCGATATCTTTTTCGGGTCCATGATCGACAAAACGCACACCCGCATGGGGAAAGCCCGGCCCTGGATGTTATGGGGATTCTTCGGCTGCGCGGTCACGCTGGTCGCGGTATTTGCGATTCCTGTCAATCTGGGCGATACCGCAAAATATGCGTGGTTCTTTATTACCTATACCCTCCTGAACGCTGTCTTTTATACGGCGAACAATATCGCTTATTCCGCGCTGACCGCCCTCATCACCAAAAACCAGAGCGAACGGGTGCAGATGGGTTCGATCCGGTTCATGTTCGCCTTCGGAACCAGTATGCTGATTCAGGCCATTACGGTACAGGTCGTACAGGCTCTGGGCGGCGGCGCGGCCGGATGGAGAACAACCGCTATTATTTACGCGCTCATCGGCCTTGTCTCCAATACGCTTTCCGTTATGTCTGTGCGGGAACTGCCGCCGGAGGAGCTGGGAGAAGCGGAGGATGCCGCCGCCGAAAAGTATCGACTTTCCGAAACAGTCCGTATTCTGGCTAAAAACAAGTATTATCTCCTTATCTGCGGCGTCTACATCCTTTCCCAGTTTTATACCGCTACCCTGAATATGGGAATTTACTTTATGACCTATATTCTGGGAGACGCTAACCTGCTGAGTACTTTTTCTCTGGCAATCAATATCCCGCTGATTACCGGCTTGATTCTAACGCCCATGCTCGTCAAAAAACTGAACGGTATGTACAAGCTCAATCTGGCAGGATATGCACTGGCGACACTGGCCCGCGCTCTGGTCATGGTCTCTGCGTATATGGGCAGCGTGCCGATGATGCTGCTGTTCTCCGGCGTCGCGGCGATTGGAATGAGCCCGTTACAGGGTGATCTGAACGCGCTGATTGCTACCTGTTCCGAGTATACGTATCTCACCCAGCACAAGCGGATTGACGGCACCATGTATTCCTGCACCTCGCTGGGCGTGAAGATCGGCGGCGGAATCGGCGTCGCACTGGCCGGATGGCTGCTGGAAGCAAGCGGCTATGTCGCAAAGATGCCTGTTCAGTCCGATTCCTGCATTAAAATGCTCTATTTTATGTATCTTTGGCTCCCAATGATTATGAATCTGATTATCACCTTCCTGCTTTCCCGCCTCAAGGTAGAACAGGCTAACGCTAAACTTACACAATAAAATACGCCGCCATCCGGAAATATCTGTCCCTGGATGGCGGTTTTTATTGATGCCAGCAAGCCAAGCGGGTAAAGTTACTGTCCGGTTGACTGACCGAAATAAAGCCTCCCCCGATTGATATTCAGCTGTCTTCCGTAATGAAATCATACCCTGCGTCTATCAGCATTTGCAGATATTCGTCAAAACTGTCTGCCACAACCACAAATTCGTCCGGATCATGAAGAAAACGCAGGACCTGCCCCTTTTTTCCCTTTGCCGAGGGCGAGAAGTCAATAAAAAGCTGAGAGGTTCCGCCATTGTTCATGCAGTCGGAAAAATGCAGCAGGCATAGCTTGTCCAGATTATCGCAAACGCCTTCATCCACAGGAATATCGTCATATTCCCGGTTAATCAGATAGTCCCCCCATCCCTGAAAATCGTCCTTTGTATCCACAATCTGCTGCGCGGACAATAAGTAGTAGGGGTATTCCTCCAGGCCGGAACCTAAGAAAAACAGAGTAATTTTCTCGTCCGCGTAGTCTCTCCAATATGTCCCGTCCGCGATTTTTAATAATTGCAGCAAGCTGTCAGGAATATCAGGATATAATATTTGTAATTTTTCCAGGTCGTCCGGACTTGCTCCATGCACAATTTTTTCAAAATGATCCCATTGGTTTTTTCCGCCGTTATTATAGTATGCCTCTTTTAATCCGGCTACATATTTTTGCGCAATGTCCATTTACAGCCCTCCTGTTTTCTTATGGCTGGATTATAGCACAGTTCATTTTTCGTTTCAAGCCGCAAGCTGTGAAATTTATGCTTGACAACACGCATCAACTGTGCTATAGTGGCAACACTAAAAACTCCATCAAATCAGATTAACAAATTGGTTATAGAATCGCAGCAAGGGATTACTATAACCATTTTTACATTTGACCTGAAAGGAGTTTTTTCCATGAACCTGAAAAAAGTACCGTATACGATCCTTCCCACCGCCGCCGCCCGTGAGGAACTGCGCCGCCGCGCCGCAGGACAGAGTGAGCTGCTGAGCCGTTCCGTGGCCCGCCTGACCTCCTGCGACGACCCCTGCCCGGAGTACAGCGAGGAAGTCCGGAGCGAGTACGCGGCTGTAGACGAGCTTCTGTTCTACCAGCAGTGCCGGGCCGCCCTGGAACGCTGCCTCGCCGAAAACAGCGCCGTCCTGCATTATAAATGCCTGGACGAATCCGTGAGAACGGTGTGTTTCAGACGCATCTCCCTGGGCCGGATTAAAATTTGGGGCCTGCCCTGTTAAAACGATTGCTTGCCTCCCTCTCAGCTGCAAGAGGGAGGCTTTAATATTTGCAGGAAAAGCTTGAAAAATGTCGAAAGATAGGGTATGATAACAGGCAGCGGCGGATGACCGCCGTAAATCAGGATGGGAGCCAGAAAAAATGATTGAAGTAAAACTTAACATCAGTGAAGTGGACTACGCCTCAGCAATCGATTTGTTCCTGCACGCACTGCCGGACGAACTGCCTGGAAATCCGGTCGCCGCCGCCGCGCTGCATCAGATTAAAAAACTGCCCTCCGCTGCTGCACGGACCGCGCTGAAGGTTATGCCGGAAGACACTAAGAACGCGTTAGCCGCGGCCTGCGTCAACCACTACAGCGATAAAATCTCTAAAATGGCGGTGGAAATGGCGCAGAAGAGAGGCGTCCCGCTTAAAGTGGACGGGGTAGAAGCTGCCGTGAAAAAGTAACAGGCCCGGCATATCAGAAAAAATTCACTTGCCCTGCTATTATTGTTAGATGTAAACCCAAAAGACTCCGGAGAAAAAGAAATATTTTCTATTTTTTCAACTTTTTCCAAAAAAACCATTGACAAGAGAAGGGAAATCCATTAATGTAAAGAGAAAATCGGGGAGGGATAACGATGATTTCCGAAAAACTCTTGGAATTGGCATTTTTATACAAAAAAACCAAATTATGGAAGTGTTTATATGACACTGAACTTTTCGCGGTCAGGCTCCCTGGCGGCGAGATTGGATATTGTTCCATTATGGGACTGCTGGGCGAACACTGTGCTTTAGGACTTTATGTAGGCGATCACGGCTACAATTCCTTCCGGATTGTGATGCACGGTCCGGAAATGGTGTCTGAGCTGAATTATCAGGAATGGCTGTTAAGTCAGGACTGTGTTCAGTGCGCGTTTGAAGCAAAGGACGAATTGTCAGATGAGGAAGCGGAGGCCGTCCGGCAGTACGCAAAAGCGCATAAAATTTCCCTGCGCGGCCGCAACGCGTTCCCTCATTTTGTGAAGTACCGTCCAAACTATCTGCCGTGGTTTTTGACGGACGAACGAGATCAGGAGAATCTGTGCGAGGCGCTGGCAGCAGCGATAGAAGTGGCGCAGCGTCTGGAAAGCGCAGAAGGCGGGAAAGCAGAACTGGGTATTCTGCCTGTGGAAGAAACCTCCGGTCCTGTCCCGCTGCTGGAGCGGAAAAACGGCGAATTTGTCTGGAGCAGCGTCCCGCTTCCGGAAGAAATGCCTGTTCAGTATCCGAAACCGCACTATGTCAATGATATTGCCGCCGCAAAGCTGAAACGGCTGAAAAAACAGGGCTTTTGGGAATGCGACGTTCTCCGTTTTCCGGAACCTATGCAGGACAGTCCGGACCAGGCCCCGTATTTTCCGGTCATGGTCATGGCAGTATCCGGAGATACGGAGCAGGTGCTTCCGCCGCAGCTGTCGGAACACTACGAGGAAAAACCGGAGGATTTGGTAGACAAATTCGCGGAAATGTTTTTGCAGCAGCAAGTCCGGCCTGCGATCCTGTCCATCAGAAACGAACGGACACAGGTCTTGTTGGCAGACTTTTGCGAGCGGGCAGGCATCCGCATCCGTATGTGTGAAGAACTGCCCCTTTTGGACGACGCCATGGACTCTTTAATGGACTATCTGGGCATAAATTCTTCATCGCCGGACGGCAAACTGGAAGAAATGCTGGGTATGCTGCTGCAATTAGACGACTCCGAGCTGGGAATGCTGCCGGACGAGATCAGGCAGCAGTTCGCGGGACTCATTGAGCAGGAAATTCTGCCCGATGAGCTTGCAGAAGAACTGGCGGACCGTCTCCATGTCAGCCGCAGCCAGCCAAAAACAGCGAAAACAAAGAAAACAAAGAAAACAAGCAAACGCACCTGGATCGGCCCGCAGCCTTCCTATATTATCAGCGTATCATGCGGCCGGGGCTGTTACCGGCATATCCATATTTCGGGCCTGCACACGCTGGGGGACCTGCACGATATGATCCAGTACGCCTTTGAATTTGACGATGACCATCCATATGCGTTTTTCATGGATAACAAGCTGTGGAGCCGGCGGAACGTGTACTATCCGGAGCAAATGGTGGACATGACAGGGGACGGAGAGATTGCGGAGGACTGCCGCCTGTGCCAGCTGAAACTGGAAGCGGGACAGCAGTTTAAGTATTTATTTGATTTCGGAGACGAATGGGTCTTTCAATGTAAAGTACTGAAGGTTCTGGATGAGACGATCGAAACCCCCGCGATTGTGCGCTCCAAGGGCGAAGCACCGGAACAATATTAAATATCTGTCCGGACAGCAGGGGATCAGATACTGCTGTCCGGCTCTTATATTAAGGACAGACTATGATTTGAGGAGGGCGTCATGATACATGCTACAGTTCTGGCCGACAACCTTGCCCGCGGCGCACTGGCGGCGGAGTGGGGACTGTCCATCCATATTGATTACAACGGGCATAAAATCCTTTTGGATACCGGCGCGTCGGACCGTTTCGCGCAGAACGCAGAAAAGCTGGGAATCGATTTGAACGCAGTCGAGCTGGGCGTCCTGTCCCACGCCCACTACGACCATGCCAACGGTCTGACGGCGTTTTTTGCCCATAACGCCCATGCGCCTTTTTATCTGCGGGAGGGGTCGGAAGAAAACTGTTATGGGAAACGCTGGATTTTCCACAAATATATTGGAATACGCCGCGGATTGCTGCAAAAATACGGGGACCGCTTCCGGTATACCGGCGACCGCGAGGAACTGCTTCCCGGCGTGCATGTGCTGGCACATCATACGGCAGGTTTGGAAGCGTTCGGGAAGAAAAATCATCTGTATATCCGGCAGGGACTGCGTTTTTTGCCGGACCCGTTTCTTCATGAGCAGACGCTGGTTTTTGAGACAGAAAAGGGCCTTGCCGTGTTCAGCAGCTGTTCCCACGGCGGTATAGACAATATTATGAAGGAAGTTATGGATGCTTTTCCCGGCAGACACATCTGCGCGGCAGCAGGCGGCTTTCATCTTTTCCGCACCTCCCGAGAGGACGTGCGCGCACTGGCAGGACGGCTGCGGGAGGCCGGTGCGGAAAAAATCTATACCGGCCACTGTACCGGCGAGGCGGCTTATCAGGTCTTAAAAGAAGAACTGGGGGACCAGGCGGCGCAGATTCACACAGGGATGGAACTGGTGATTTAATTTTGGAAATATTATATGGAAAAAATTGCAGCCCAAATTTACAAGAAAAAGAAGATGAAAACAGATGGACAGCCTTAAAATGCACACGCCGGACCGTGCGGAAGAAAACTTCCGCAAACTGGCGGCGATGTTTCCGAATGCAGTAACGGAAA
>CAMWQV010000047.1 GCA_947176425.1 uncultured Clostridia bacterium | reverse complement strand
GAGAAAATACTGGCGGAACATACACGGAGTAGCCGAATATTACACCGTCAAATTCATGTTTATCGAGCTACTTGACGAATGTGGAAAATTATCAGGCGTTTATCAACACAAAAGGTAAAAGGGAGTGGGAAAATACGGTCTTGACAGATATTATCATGCTATGTTATAAAAAGCAAAACTACAGAATTACATAACCGAATGCCTGACAGGAAAGGAGGCTGTTATGCCTGCTCCGCGTGTTGCCGCAATCCATGATCTCAGCGGTTTCGGACGCTGTTCCCTGACGGTTGCCATTCCCACACTGTCTGCAATGGGCGTTCAGTGCTGCCCGCTGCCTACGGCGTATCTGTCCACACATACCGGCGGTTTTACAGGAAATACGTTTCTGGATATGACAGACCAAATGGCGTCAGTCACGGACCACTGGAAAAACTGCGGCGTTGTTTTTGACGCAATCTATACCGGTTTTATGGGAAGCCGGGAGCAAATGGCGCTGACGGCGGATTTTGTCCGAACGTTCCGGCGTCCGGAGTGCCTGGCCGTTATAGACCCTGTTATGGGCGACCACGGCAAAGCGTACCGGACATATACGCCTGAAATGTGCCGTGCCATGTCGCGGCTGGCGGAAGAAGCCGATGTAATTACCCCAAACCGTACCGAAGCCGCCATTTTATTAAACCAGGAGTATGATACCCTGCGCCTGGACCATCCGGAGGAATGCCGCCGCTGGGCAGAGCGGCTCAGTTTGGAGGGACGCCGTTCCGTCGTGCTGACGGGAATCACGCTTCCGGATAAACCTGTCACCGGCGCGGCGTGTTTTGACCGTACAGACGGGAAAACGCATCTGGTTTATGCGCCGCTTGCGCCCGGTCAGTTTCATGGTACCGGCGACCTGTTTGCCAGCGTCCTGACCGGCGCGCTGGTTCAAAAACACAGCCTGAAAGACGCTGCGCAGACTGCCGCAGATTTTACCAGCCTCTGCGCCGCCCATACCGGAAAGGAGAACATTCCCGCCAGAGAAGGACTGGATTTTGAGCCGCTTCTGCTGCGTCTGGCAGGCAATGCCTGATTATTTCCCCAGTTCTGCAGTACGCTCCAGGGCGGCAATGACCGCCCCCATCGCGGCCGCACGGAAACCATGTTCTTCCAGCGCGCGCACGCCTGCGATGGTTGAGCCGCCGGGGGAGCAGACGGCGTCCTTCATTTCGCCGGGGTGCTGTCCGGTCTCCAGCATCAGACGGGCAGTGCCTTCCAGCATTTTTGCGGCGTACAGCAGCGCTTTCTGCCGGGGCAGTCCGCAGGTCACGCCGCCGTCCGCCAATGCCTCCATAAACAGGCAGGCAACGCCGGTCCGCATCCGGCAACTGCGCTTCCCGCGTCAATCAGACGTTCTTCCAGACGGTCCAGGGTCCCGGCGCCTGCCATTGCGGCGGTAAACCGTTCCAGTTCCGCGGGAGTAACGAGGCTGTTGGCATCGTACAGGATCATTCCCGCGCCTGCGGCACAGGGCGTATTGGGCATGATGCGGATGATCGGGTACGCGCCGCCGGACAGTTCACTGATCCGTCCCATAGTTATTCCGGCGGCCATCGTGACCAGAACAAAACGGCCGGTACGCTTTGCCAGAACAGGCGCGATCTCCGACAGCAGGCCCGCCATCATCTGCGGCTTGACCCCAAGAAAAATATAGTCCGCTTCCGCCGCGGCGTCTGCAACACTCCCCGCGGCACAGCCCAGCGACAACGCCAGTTTCTGCGCTTTTTCCGGCGTACGGTTGGACAGCAGGATTTTTTCGGGCGGGGTGTTCTGTACGGCGGCTTTCGCCAGTGCGGAACCCATTGCGCCGGTTCCGATAAAGGACAGCAGATATTGACTCATTTGTTTCACCTTTTCGCCTTTCCGTGTTATTCCAACACATCTGTATGTTTCATCGCTTCATCAATTGCCGCCTGAAAGCGGTTCCAGACTTGACCCTCCGGCGGCAGCCGGAAACATAACGTTTTTCCGGTCTTTGGATGGAGCAGTGTCAGGGAAAAACTCCATAACGCGGTTTCCCCGCTTCCGCCGCCATACTTTCCATCCCCCAGCAGAGGGGTCCCGCGGCTGGCAAACTGCACCCGAATCTGATGGGTGCGTCCGGTATGCAGACGGACCTGTACCAGTGACGCCTCTCCGTCTTCCGCCAGCACCCGATAGGACAGACTTGCTTCCCGAACCCCGCCCCGCATTCGTTTTACCACAAAGCTTTTATTGCGGGTTCTGTCGTGGAGCAGCAGGTCCTGATAGGTCCCCGACGGCTGGTCCGGAACGCCGCGGACGATACAAAGATACTGTTTTTGCAAATTGCGGATACTGCCGGAAAGCGCGGCGGCGGCGTCCCGGCTGCGGGCGTAGGCCATCACGCCGCCCACCCCCCGGTCCAGACGGTGGACCGGATACACGGGCTGTCCGGTTTCTTCCCGCAGCAGGTCCGGCATGTTCGGCCCGGGACCGCTCTGGCTCAGCACGTCCGGCGGCTTTCGGCAAATCAGAATGTCCCGATCCTGGTATAATATCGATATCATGGCGCACTCCCTGTCTGGTCTTTTTTGTTTCTGACCATAAATTTACTACAAAGTGCTTGCATTTACAATAGGAATACTGTAAAATATCCGATGCACAATCGACTTTCGATTAGGAGGTAAATAAAATATGGCTACGATTACGGCGGGTGAATTCCGCAACGGTAAAACTTTCGAGATGGACGGCAAAGTCATGCAGGTCATTGAGTTCCAGCATGTGAAACCCGGCAAAGGCGCGGCGTTCGTGCGGACCAAGATGAAAAACGTTATCACCGGCGCGGTGACGGAAACGTCCTTCAACCCCACGGCGAAATTCGAGGAGGCGTTTGTGGAGCGCCGCGATATGGAGTACAGCTACAACGACGGCGACCTCTATTACTTCATGGACCAGGAGACCTATGACATGGTACCCCTGAACAAAGACCTGCTGGGCGACGCCTTCCGCTTCATGAAGGAAAACACCGTCTGCAAAGTCCTCAGCTACAAGGGCAATGTGTTCGGTCTGGAATGCCCGAATTTTATGGACCTGGTGGTCACCGATACGGAACCCGGCTTCGCGGGCAATACAGCCACCAACGTCACGAAACCGGCTACCCTGGAAACCGGCGCGGAGATCAAAGTGCCGCTGTTTATCAGCGTAGGCGACAAGATCACCATTGATACCCGGACGGGCGAATATCTGTCCCGCTGCAAAGAGTAAAAGTGATCCGGAAAGTGGGATGAGGGAGAGCTGCTTTGACTTTGAAAGGAGTATGTTATGGAAATTCTGGAAAAGGTCGCGTATATGAAAGGTTTGGCCGAAGGGCTTGGTCTGGAAACCAAGTCTAAGGAGGGCAAGCTCTTCACGATCATGATGGACATTTTGGATGATATGGCTCTGGAATTGCAGGATATACGTTCGGAGCAGGGCGATCTGGAAGCCGCTCTGGACGCGGTGAGCGAGGACCTGAGCGATGTCGAGGCGTGCGTCTTTGAGATGGACAGCGAGGAAGACGATGATGAGGGCGTATATCAGACGACCTGTCCTAACTGCGAGGAAGATATTTTCTTCGATGAGTCCGTTTTAGAGGACGGCGCGGTGGAATGCCCAGGCTGCGGGAAAAAATTGGAGTTCGATCTGGACGGCCCCGATGAGGACGGCGATGATAATTTCACCATCGAGGGGTCAGATGATTGACCTTTTAGAGTTAGGGACGGTCCTGCTGTCCCTGACTCTTTTTCTCTGAATCAGGTTTTTGACGGAGGTGCAGCACAGTTCCGGTTTTGGAACCCTGCCGGTGACCGGACCTTTTCTTTATAAGAAGTGATGTATTATGGAGATACAGATGGAACAGTATAAAATTCTTATGGAAATCAATAGGAAGCAGATATTTAGAGAGAAAATACCGGACATAGAAAAAGAAAATACGGTGTCAATTCTGCTTGGCGGAATATGCTGCAAAGAGGATATTCTAAAATATAAAAGACGTATGCGGGTAAACGCTGAAACAGATACGATGTATCCTGATTATTACATCCCGCCATATAATGGAAACAGGAAATTACGGCTGGTTCAAGGTTATTTGCCGAAAACCAATATTCTGTATGCAAACCATTATGAGTTAGAAATCATTCGATTGCTTTTTTTATTTGCTCCAGAGAATAAACAGGTCATTGAAATGGCGGACAACACATTGCAGAGGCTGAAAAATACCTGCTTTGGGAATTTCTGTACACAAGGGGAGTGTACAGCAGCAGGAATCAGTGTGCTGAGACTGCTTGCTGTCACGAAACCTGATGACTTACAATGGATCAATACATTACTGGAGCCTTTGGGTGAGCTGTTTCTTTCTTTTGGCAATAGAAAGGCATCCGTCCAAAAAGGAATACCGCTGTCATACTTGCTGATGGCATATACTGATATAAACAATGAAAAAACCAGAAATTTGATCGCACAAAAGAAAGATTGGCTGTTTGATTTATTGAATGGAAATTGTTTTAACTTAATGGGAAAATTCATCATAAGAAATGCAGTCAGCACTTTGCTGGAGTATGAAGAAACCGGTTTGTTATCAGCAGAAACATAAGTGCCGCAGCGATCAAACACACTACAGCACTACAATAAATTAGAAGTTGTCAATCTTCAATAATTTCTCCGTGAATGCACACTCTGCATTCGTCCGGACACTTTGCGTCGAACATTTTAGCGCGGACATTACCGTCATCCAAATCAGCCCCGTTTTGCAGAGCATATACAAGAGGATAAATGTTATTCCATAGTTCGTGGCATAATGGGGGACATAGATCCGCAACGATAAATTCTTGTCCCTGCTGAAAATAGCCGCTTCGACACCGGCTTTCGGTAATCGTAAGTTTTACCCTCCGCATCTCCGTTATCTCCATAAAGAATGTAAAAATTGTTTGAATGAGATTGACAACGCTGACAACAACTGCTATAATAACAGTACCATAAAGACCGTTAGGCGGTTGCTTAAGGTTCGTAGCTTAAGGTACTTGTAAGCACCAAAATGTGAACGTCACCTATGGGCGTAGGTGGCGTTCAACTTTACTTCCTTTTGGTGTCTACGATTTGAGCAATCAGTCCAATCAGCTCAATTATAATACTTATAACGGCCAGGACCAGCATTACTGTTTCGTATGTACTCACCAGTTATCACCCTCCTTTCGCACAATGCTAAGGAGGTATCGGATGTGTTGAACGGGGATAAATCCGAGCCTTCTCAGCATCGGATGTTGCGAAACCACCTATTTTATCGCTTCGTCGGGATTTCCCGGCGCGGTCTTTATGGTAATTGGCATTATATAGCAGGAAAAAGAAAATGTCAATTCTTCAAGAAAATTTTCTCTATTGACAACCGGAACAGGTATGCTATAATACGAAAAACAAAGCAATGAGGGAACGAGTTCCAAAGCAGGCCGCTACAGCGAGCGGGGGAGAGTGCAAGCCCTGCGGTCAGGCCGTGCGGAACAGCCACTCCCTGGCAGACTGTGAGGAGCAGTACGGTCCGCCTCCGTTAGAGGGCCTGGAGATATCCCGTTTATGGGATAATTAGGGTGGTACCGCGAGACCTTCGCCCCTATATGGTGGCGAGGGACTTTTTTATTTTGGAGGCTGTGTGATGAATAAATTCGCGAATATCCTGCTTGGCCTGCTGCTCATCCTGACGGTTTCCGGCTGCAAAGGCCGTCCGCTCCCCGCAGGAATGGACGAAGCCGCCCTTCTGGATAAAGGACAGGAAGTGCTGCTGATGCTGGCGGGCGGCGAGTATGAAGCCGTCTATGGCGCTTTGCGGGAGGATGTGGCTGCGGGAACGTCCGTGGAGGATATCCAGGCCCTGGCACTGCGGCAGCTGGACGGCGCTGGCACATACAAACAGATTGAGAGCCGGATGGCTACGGGGCAGTCGTCTGACGGCGAGAGCTACGGCGTGGCGGTCATGTACTGCCAGTTCTCCGAGGACGATGTGCTTGTTCGTCTGGCGTTTGACCCGAATCTGGACCTGATCGGTCTGGAAATCAAAAAGCAATGAGAGGTTTTTTCGATTGTATACCCTGCTGACCAGACAGGAAGCGTTTTCAGACCGCTTCCGCGTTTGGATTGACCGCCATTTCCGCGGCACGGAGCCCATCCTCTGCCACAGCGGCGCGTTGACCGGCGCGCTGGTGTTCGGGACGGACCTTGCCGCCATGTACTGGCCTGATATAGCCGGTTATATCACCATCTGCGCCGTGATATTCGCGCTGCTGGAGCTTGCTTTCTGGCTCGCGCAAAAAATTCTGTCGGACACGCTGGGCCATAGTTTGGGTTGGCTGATGGCTGTGGGACTGCTGTACGGTTCCGCGGCGTATACCGTGCAGCGCGGCGCGGGCGAGGGCTGGACCTGGCGCGTATGGCTGTTTTCCGCCGCCGTGACGCTGGTGTTGTGGCTGCTGCCGGTAAGCTGGTGGAGTATCCTGCGGTACCGGCGTGCGGAACCTGTGACGATTACGGCGGGCCTGCTGTCCGCAATCGCCGCGGGCCTGCTGGCGGCGCTGCTGTTTACCGACGGGTTCAGTGACGACTATATCCCCCGCTATCTTGCGCTGGATACGCGTTCCCGCGGGGAAAGCCCCGCGCTGGCTGCCGGTCCGGGACCCTGTCAGGTAAAAATGCTGGACTACGGGCCGGATACGGAAATGGAAACCGGAACCGTCAATTTATCTTGGTATATGAACCGGGATACGGACGGAATCACCGGAAATTATGTTGACGCCTACTGGGACTATGACCTTACGGCGGTCCCCCTTGCCGGACGGGTCTGGTATCCGGAAAATGGCGGCGGCTGCCCGGTGCTGTTCATGGCCCATGGCAACCACGAGATTACTACTGACTCCTATTTGGGCTATGATTATTTAGGCCGGTTTTTGGCGTCTTACGGCTATGTTGTCGTGTCGGTAGACCAGAACGCCTGCAATATGCTGACCGGTGAGAACGCGGGCCGGGCCGTACTGCTGCTGGAGCATATCGGCCTGCTGCTGGAGTTCAGCCGGGAGGAAGGCAATCCGCTTTGCGGCAGGCTGGACGAGGAAAAAATAGCCATTGCCGGACACAGCCGGGGCGGGGAAATGGTCGCTACTGCGTACTTGTTCAACAGCTACGACCGGTATCCGGAAAACGGCGCGGTCAGATTTGATTATAACTACTCCATTAAGTCTATTATTGCCGTCGCGCCGACGGTCAACCAGTACAAACCCGCCGACCACAGCGTCAGGCTTGAGGACGTGAACTATCTGCTGCTCCACGGCGCGGCGGACCGGGATGTGAGTAATTTTATGGGGATGTCGCAGTATAAAAATATCACGTTTTCCGGAGAGGGCAGCTATCTGAAAACCGCGCTGTACATAGCGGGCGCGAATCATGGACAGTTCAATTCCCTGTGGGGGGCGTTTGACCAAAGCGGTCCCTTTGCCGCCCTGCTGAACGCCGGGAGCCTGCTGCCGGAGGAGGAACAGCAGAAAATCGCGTGTTTATTTATCAAGGTGTTTTTGGACGTTACGCTGCTGGATGACCAGAGCTGCCGGACGCTGCTGACCAACTGGGAACGTTACGCGGCGCAATTGCCGGAAACGGTCTATGTACAGTGCTGGGAGAGTTCGGCCTTTCAGCCCGTGGCAGATTTTGAGGAGGATTCCGATTTGGAGACGGGAACAATGGAAGGGGCCGTATTATCGGCGCAGAAGGTCCGGCTGTGGACCGAGGAACTGATGGGCTTCGGCGGCGAGGATACCCACGCCCTGCGCCTCCAATGGTACCAAAGCGCGGTTTTCGATATCGCGCTGCCGGAGACCGATTTGACAGGCCGTGCGGTGAGCTTTGATATCTGCGACCTGAACAGCGGCGCCGTGAAAGACGGGAGGTATGCCTTGATTGACGGCGATGTGATTGTAACCGACGCGGACGGCTTGACGGCTTCCGCCCGAATCAGCGATTTTGCCGTGGTATTCCCGATTCTTCCGGTGCGGACCGATAAACTGGATTTTGTTTTTGATACCTGCGCATATAAGAAAGCGTTTGCAACTGTTGCTGTTCCTGCGGAGGCGTTCGTCCCAGAAAGGGAGACGTTCGACGCCGGACGGATCACCGGACTGTCGTTCCGTTTTGCCGGTTCGGGACAGATCGCAATGGATAATATAGGATTTGAGGCGGCGTAAAACCGGCTTTCAATCTTATGAATATTTTACTGAATAAAGGAGTGTTTTTCCCATGCACAAGTCTTACGGCGTAAATGAAATCCGCGAAATGTATCTGAAATTTTTTGAGTCAAAAGGCCATCTGCGTCTGCCCAGTTTTTCACTGATTCCCCAGAACGACGCCAGCCTGCTGCTCATCAACAGCGGTATGGCCCCCATGAAGCCCTACTTTACCGGAGAAACAGAGCCGCCCCGGAAACGGGTCTGTACGTGTCAGAAGTGCATCCGTACCGGCGATATTGAGAACATCGGCAAAACAGAGCGGCACGGCACATATTTTGAGATGCTGGGCAATTTCTCTTTCGGCGACTACTTCAAAAAAGAAGCGATTGCGTGGTGCTGGGAGTTCCTGACCAGTCCCGAATGGCTGGGCCTGGAGGCGGACCGGCTGTATCCGTCCATCTATCTGGACGACGAGGAATCCTTTGAGATTTGGAATCAAGATATTCATATCGCTCCGGAACGCATCTTCCGGTTCGGCAAGGCCGACAATTTTTGGGAACACGGTTCCGGCCCCTGCGGCCCCTGCTCTGAGGTGTACTACGACCGCGGCCCTGAATACGGCTGCGGCAAACCGGACTGCACAGTTGGCTGTGACTGCGACCGGTATATTGAGATTTGGAACAACGTTTTCAGCCAGTTCAACAACGACGGCCAGGGCAATTACACCGACCTGATTCAGAAAAATATCGACGTCGGCGCGGGCCTGGAGCGCATCGCCTGTGTCAGCCAGAACGTGGATTCCCTCTTTGACGTGGATACGGTGATGAATATTACCTGTCTCTTAAACACATCACCGAGCCCACGAGACCTCTCTACATATAGTATGCCGTCTTCTGCTTGAAAAAAAA
>CAMWQV010000046.1 GCA_947176425.1 uncultured Clostridia bacterium | reverse complement strand
GGGCAAACTATTCGCAGTTGTTGTAAGTTTTTGGCTCCTACACACTTTAAAATTTAGACTCCCTGTACCCGTTTTTTTTAGAAACTTTCCTACTGCTGATGGGGAAATAGAGATATGGAATTTTTCCTCAATCATGTCTGCTATCTGCTGCCTTGTATGGTAGTTGCCTTTTTCCAGTTCCGCTAGAATCTCTTTTTCAAATTCGGCTGTTTTCCTCTTCCTGCCACCACCGCCGACCGTAAAAAGTCCAGAAATGTCCCCTCCTTCTATCCTTTTCCTCAGGCCGCGCACACTCCTGTCACAGTATCCCGTCAGTTCTGTCACACGGGAGTTTTCCAGGCCAGCGCATAGTAAGACAATGCTCAGTATCCTTTTTACCAGGGTTTCCGGCATAAATTGTTTCAGGAAGTTCATCACTGCTCCCATTATATTAACATATTCATTGCTTCTTTCGTTTTTTTCACTCTGTGCCATACATTTTGCTCCTTTGTGGATGGATACTTATATTTTACCATACTTGTGTAAATCAATAAAGGTTTTTTTACCTTGAATCAATCTGTTTTGGCAAATATTATAGCTCGTGAGTATATGTACCCTTTAGCTCCTTGTCGGGAAGACTTCCGATGATGTTGTTGCACAATTCCCGCAATTCCTCAGTGTACAGCTCGTGAGAATCCGATTCTTCTCCCTGCGCTTCGATGAGACCGACCAACTCGTTCAGGGCTGTCTTGACCTTCTCAACATGAGCCTTAATAGGATTTTGAGGAGCAGTAGGGACCTCCAATTTCTGTGGAACTTGGGCCGTAGTGGACGGTTCCTTCTTTCTTTTCAGAAACTCTCGGACGGCAATCTGAAGCTCCCGCTTGGTCAGTTGGTCGACTGGTTTCGCATGGTTCCCGCTGCCAAAATGAAAACTCTTTAGAAACTGCTCAAGGTCTTTTTTCGATAGAACGGAGAGGATGTAGAGCTTGCTGAAGTCCGAAAACGGCACCGGAGCTTTTTTTCGTCCCTGCCCAGTTCGTCCAGCCACTTTGCAACTTTCATTAGTCGTTGAGCCTTACAAATCGACATATCCACGTTTCCTTGCAGCCAAGCAAGCCATTCACCGTGTTTACACAATTGCTTTTTAGCCTCCCGAAGTAACCGTCCTATCTCCAAATTTGAATCATCATTAGTTGTTTGATAGGAGATAATCTCCGCTGCGATTTCCTTCAGGCTGCGTGTTTTTGTTTTGGGTGGGGACAAACCTCTTTCCATGACATCATTGCAGGTGTTGGTTTGATTAGGGGCACTCATAATAAATTCCTCCTTTGTTCTCAGGACTGACGAATAAAAAAACAGAAGAGAAAAACCTCCCAATCGAAGGCAAAGAGCGATAAAATAGAGCTACCAAACAAACTATTTTTTCGCAAGCCAGAGAGAGGGAGGATTTTCGATGAAGAAAAAAAGGATAACGCGAAAAGAGCGGCGGGAAAAATTAGAAAAACTCAAGTTAGGGTGGGAGCTGGCGCGGCTGGTAACGGCTTTCCTCGTCCACTGGCATATTGACCAAAATTTTCGGTGTATCTGTTTAGAGGGATAATTGTACAACCGTCTCGACGTGCCTGGTTCTGGGGAACATATCGACAGCGGCGCAGCGGACGGCGCGGTACTGTGCGTCCCGGAACCGTGCGATATCGCGGGCGAGGGTGCCGGGGTCGCAGGAGACATACACGATTTTTTTCGGTCCAAGCGCGGCCGCTGCCTGTACCGTATCCGGCGGCAAACCTTTTCTGGGCGGATCGACTACAATGACATCCGGGTCCTGACAGTACAGACTGACACCGGCAGCGTCGCCCAAACGAAATTCCGCATTTTCGATATGATTTCTGCGGGCGTTCTCCACCGCGTCCCGCACGGCTTCGGGGACGGCCTCCACACCCACGACCCGGGCGGCGTGCCGGGCCATGACCAGAGAGATGGTCCCGATGCCGCAGTACAGGTCCAGCACGCGCTCCCGGCCGGTCAGACCGGCAAATTCCACTGCTTTTTCATACAATTTTTCCGCCTGTTCCCGATTGACCTGGTAAAAGGACGGTACGGACAGCCGGAAGGTCAGGCCGCATAAAGTATCTTCCAAATAATCTCTGCCCCAAAGGGTCCGGAACCCGCCGCCTAAAACGACATTGGTATTTTTTGTGTTCCGGTTCAGAACGACTCCGGCGGTTTCCGGACAGGCGGCGCGGACCCGTTCCACCAGCAGCCGTTCCTCCGGGAGGGCGTCCCCGTTCACCACCAGACACACAAGCGCCTGTCCGGCGCGGTTCGTCCGGACATAGATATGACGCAGTAAACCTGTACCGGTTTTTTCGTCGTAAGCGGGGACCTGAAATTCCCGCAGATACGCCTGTACCGCACCGGCGGCGGCGTTGGCCTGGGGGGTCTGCAAACGGCAGTCCAAAGCCGGGATTACATCATGACTGCGGGCGCGGAAAAAACCGGCTTCTCCCGCCGCGCTGACCGGGAATTGACATTTGTTCCGATACCCGTCCAGCCTGCCGCAGCCGAGAATTTCTTCCACTTCTACATCCGCGCCGCCGGTCCTGCGCAGAGCGTCCTGTACCCGCTGGCGTTTCGCGGACAGTTCTTCCTCATAGGTAATATGCCGGAAATCACAGCCCCCGCACGCCGGATAATGAGGGCAGCCGGGCGCTTGACGGTGTTCGCTGCCCTGTATGACCTCCTCTGTTCGGGCAAACGCGGCATTTTTCAGTACTTTCAGTATCCGGACGGCGCACGTCTCGCCCCGGACGCCGCCGTGGACAAATATGACTTGTCCGTTGACCCGCGCTACCCCCAGGCCCTCCGCCGTGTAGCCCGTGATCTCTGCGGTATGCAGTTGGTTCTTTTCCAGCATTCTCTTTCGCCTCCCCTTGTGCGTTCCACTATACCATATTTTCTGCCCGTACGAAAGAGGTTTTTTCTGATTTCCGATTCTTGCTGCTTTTTAGAATTCAGACCGGCATTTTAATAGCTGCTGTTTGCAGCTTCGTTTACCAGATTTGTAACAAAAAGCTGAATACAGACGCTGAAAAGACTGCATGAAAGAATCAAGTTGACAGTCCGTCCGCTTTCGCATATAATAGACGCAGATATGAGACAAGAGGTGAGAGAGTATGCCCAAGATGAAGCGAAATTTCAAAGATTCTGTATTTACCTATCTTTTCAGTGACAAGAAATATCTGCGGGAACTGTATTTATATCTGCACCCGGAAGATTCGGACGTGACAGAAGATGAACTGCAAATTGTCACCGTGGAAAATATCCTGGCTGTGGGACAGTATAATGACTTGGGCATCCAGGTGCGGGACAAGCTGATTTTACTGATCGAAGCGCAGTCCATATTTTCTATTAATATCGTTTTGCGGATGCTGCTGTATCTGGCTGCAACCTATAAAGAATACATTGCGGCACATGAACTCTCCCTGTATTCCCCAGCGCCTGTTTCGATTCCGGCAGCAGAGCTGTATGTGGTCTATACGGGAACAAAGAACAATGTTCCGAAGACAATCCATCTGTCTGATTTATGCGGTGAAAAGGGCGGCATAGAGGTCACAGTGGCCGTCCTGCGGGGCGGAGACAGCAGTATTGTAGGACAGTATGTGGACTTCTGCCAAATCGCGGATGAACAGCGGAAATTACATGGGCTGACCAGGACTGCCATTCACGAGACAATGCGGATATGCCAGGAGAAGGATATCTTAACGCCTTTCCTGTTGACCAGACAGAAGGAGGTCATTGACATTATGGAAATGCTTTTCAGTCAGGAAGAAGTATGGGAAATGAGTGCGCGGGAAATTGCCAGAAATGCAAAACAGGAAGGACGGCAGGAAGGACGGCTGGAAGGCGCGGAGAGCCGTGATACACTCTATTGCGAGCTGCTGAGACGGCTGGAGCCTTTAGGCCGTGCAGGAGACCTGCTGGCGGCTATAGCGGACAAGGCGAAACTCATGTCGCTTGCCAAAGAGTTCGGGCTGAAACTGTGACAGGCGTTTCCGCAGACTGACTCCTCCTGCGCAGATGAAAAACAGCTGAATACAGACGCTTAAAAAAACGCCGTTTCCGACGAACCCGGGAAACGGCGTTTCAGCTCAATATTTATTATGCGGGCTGATGACGGATCAGCAGAGAACTTTTTTCCACCGCTTTGCAGACGGCGCACACGACGATGCAGGAGACAAAGGCTTCCGGGATACCGGCAGCGTAAGCGGTACCGGTCACCAGCGCGCCGACACCGGCCAGATCAACGCCATAGAAGGAAGAAATGACCTCCGCGCACAGAGCCCAGAGCATACCGAGATAAAAAACGGTGTTCAGGCCGGAACCGATAAAACCGGTAATGCCGTAGCTGATAAAACTGCCTTTTCCGTTCATAGCGGGGATTTTTTTCAGCACGCCGGCCAGCAGGCCCGTCAGGAAACCCATCAGGATCCGCGCGCCGAAACAAACGGTCAGATACGCGGCGGGGGAATGGGTCAGCGCCAGAACCGCGAATTGATCCGCGCCGGTCGTAAGGACCTTGATGATCGCGCTCAGGCCGAAGAAAAAGCCTAAAATTGCGCCCGCCGCGGGTCCCATGAGGATGGCGCCGATAATGACCGGCATCTGCACGGTGGTTGCCGCGATGGGTCCGATTGCCAGATACCCCAGGGGCGTGAAGGACAAGAGGAAAATGATTGCCACCAGTATCGCCAGTTGTGTGAGCCGGTGGACTTTTGCGCTGTTGTTCATAACTTTTTTCTCCTTTGAGGATGTTTCACCCCGGTGCTGTCGTCTCCAGTGTGAGTACGGCGCACAAATTTTATGTATAACAACGGCAGTTTCCCACCGTTATTATCTGGATTTCCGGCTTCCTTCGTACAAATACCGAAGCCCTTTTAACGTCAAATCCGCGTCCTGTATGATTTTGCGGGAACAGCAGGCCGTCACTAACTGCGCCGACCCGCCGGTAGCGATGCTTTTCGCGTGGTCCATATCCGGCAGCGCGCTGTAGCGTTCAATAAACCCGTCGATTATCATCGCGCTTCCCAGCAGAAGGCCGCTGCGCATAGCGTCGGTGCTGTTGCGGCCGAGACAGTCCGGTTTCTGGTTCGCCAGATCAATGGGCGGCAGCAGCGCGGCGGTTTCCCGCAGCAGGCCCGCGCTCCGCCGCAGGCCCGGTATAATACAGCCGCCCAGATACGTGCGGGTCCGGTCCACTGCCGCGATGGTCGTTACCGTTCCGGCGTCGATGAGGACAAAGGGCGGTCCGTAATCGGTCAGCGCGGCTAACGTGTCCGCTACCAGGTCCCCGCCCAGCTGGGAGGGATCGTCTATGCGGATTCGGAAGCCTGTTCGTATGCCCGGGCCTACCCGCAGAATCTGTGCGTTCGTCACCGTATGCGCCGCTGTTTCCACCAACCCTGTCAGTGTCGGAACCACGGAACTTAAGATACAGGCAGTGATTCCGCCGGTTCCGTGCAGGCGGAGAAGATCGTACAGCAGCGCCGCGTATTCGTCCGCGCTCCTCTCCGACTGTGCGGAGATTTTCGCCTTGAACAGCAGCGTTTCGTCCTCAAATACGCCGATGGTTATATTGGAATTCCCTATGTCTATCGCTAACAGCATCTCGTTTTGACCTCTCCTGTTTCGTCCCGGTCATTATAACATATTTTCTCCGGATTGCAAGCGTAAGTTAAAGGCGGTCACATCGTCAGCGTTTTGTACAAGATAACCAAATTTTTTGTTATTTATAGATTGTCCTGGTATTTTATCGAATATTCCTGTATAATTTTTATGTAATATTGACAGTTTTTGCACGAAACGAAGGGAACTGACTGATATGGGTACTATTTTAAGCTGCCGCTGCAAAGGCTGCGGCTATGAGGAAAGACTGTTCGTGGGAGGCGGGCTGCGCGACTGCAATCCGGATACCGCCCTGCGGGCAGTACCCAACGACCGGGCCCTTGAAAGGGCGCTGCGGGAGGGCGCAAGATTCCAGATTGACCGGGATATTACCGTCTGCCAGAAGTGCAGGCGGCTGTTTGTGGTGCCTTATGTGACCTACTGGCCCGCAGAGGACGAGTCCCGGCATACTGCGGCCGCCTGTCCGGCCTGCAACCAGCTGCTCACCCGTTACAGCCATCAGATAACCAGCATTCCCTGCCCCTCCTGCGGCAGAACCATGGATTTGCTCCCATGCGGACACTGGGATTGAATATAATGAGAAGGAGGATACAGCATGGTCGTTCGCAATAACACAGACGGCAAACGGGCGCGGCGTTATTACGGCTCGGTCAATACGGAGATGGGCAAAACCCTGGAAAAGCTCTCCAGCGGCTACCGCATCAACCGCGCCGGTGACGATGCCGCCGGCCTCGCCATCTCCGAAAAAATGCGCCTCCAGATCACCGGCCTGGGACGCGCTAAGGAAAACTCCCAGGAGGGCGCCAAGCTGATTCAAACCGGCGAGGGCGCCCTGCAGGAGGTTCAGGATATGCTGGACCGCGCCGAATATCTGGCGGGAGAGTCGGCAAACGGTACCTATATGGATGAGCTGGACAGGGAAAACCTGCAAAAAGAACTGGACCATATCCGCAGCGAGATCGACCGCATCACAAGCAGCGCCAACTTTAACGGCATCGAGCTGTTTCAGGATCAGGGCGCGGCATACGAGCGGAGCACCGCCCCTCCTGACTCCTCCGCGGTTAAATACCAGCAGGAGCTGGAGCAGCTGAAAAAGTCGGAAAAACTGGTGAATCAGCAGCTGAAGTCGGAGCAAACCCGGCAGCAGGCGCAAAAAACCGTCTCCAATTCTTCCCAGAAACTGATACAAGAACAGCCTGCCCTTTCCAGCAGCGCAAAATTGGACGCGCTGCTGGAGGGTCAGGAAAAGGGCGATTTGAACATCGTCTATCAGGTGACAACAACGCCAAGCGCCGGGGACGGTTCCTCCGACACCCGTACAGATGCCCTGGACATTGCGCTTACAACCTCCGGCGGCACTGCCAAGCTGAGTGAAATTTTGAAAGGGGATATCGTTGCCAAAACGGTAAACAATATTCTGGAAAACTATCCGGCCTTTTCGTATCTGACCGGCTCCAGCATCGGAATTGGCCTGCGTCTGTACAGCGAAGACAGGAAACCCGACGGAACGATGGTTCTGGCCTATGTGCAGAACGGAAGCGGCGGTACTGGGACGGCGGATTCCTCTACGGGTCAAATTATTTCTCGGGAAGATTATATGACATATACGCTGGCTGTCAATGTAAAGGCATTGGAGGGCATTACAGACAGAGCAGGACTGACGGAACTGGAGGATACCATTGCCCACGAGATGATCCATGCCTTTATGTTTGAAGCGACAACCGCGGGCATGAGAGGGCTGATGGCAGGCGAGACCGCGCTTACAACATCAACTGCAAAATTTCCGGACTGGTTCATCGAAGGTATGGCGCAGACCGCCTGCGGCCCGGATAACTGGGTGAGCAGCAGCGGCGGACTGAATATAAATCAGAGTTCTAATGACGAGGCAATTAAGACAGGAATTCAAAGCGCGGCATTAGGCAGCGGAACAGCTGCCAGCCAGTACGGTACAGGATATCTGGCCTGTATGTATTTAGGCGCGGTAATTGCCGGGAATGGCTCGCCGTCAGGAACCGTTAATGCGGCTGCACTCTCCTCGGGCCTGAATCAGCTGCTCAGCGAGATCATCGGGGGCAGTTCTTTGGACAAGGCAATCAATGACCTGACCAAAGGGACGTTTACAAGTGCGGCCGATTTTCAGACGAAATTCAACAATATGTCGCGGCCTGATAGTGAGATAAGTAATTTTATCAAAGACTTGCTGGCGGCAACTGGTTCTACCGGAAAAGGCGGCCTGATTACCGGCAATCTGACGGACAATGATCTTTTGATTGATGGTCCCCTTGGCAGTGACGTGAAATTATTTGAGTTAAGCACAGACCAAAGTGTCATTAAAAATGTGTATCCGGAAAATTATAACGTCTATTCCGGCGGTTCGCTGAATACGGAAGGAACCGCGCCCACCGATTTCACCCCGGCGGACCCGCCTGTCACGCCACCGGCAGATTACGGCGATTTCCTGGTGACCGGCGCAGACCTGAGCGGCGTCTCTTACGACAGCGGCACAAATACATTGACTGTATCGGGCAGTGTCACCATCACGATGAAAACGCCCGGCACGCCCTCCTCGCAGAACATCGTGCTGAATGACGGCGCGGCGGTTACGCTGAACGGCGTGGATACGGGCGGAAGCGTTAAAATAAACGGTTCGGGCACTGCGGTCAATACAACCGGCCTCAATTCGGTCGGCGGCGTGGAACTGACTGCCGCTGGCGTCACGTTCGATGGCAGCGGGCAGCTGAAAGTCAACGGCGCATTTTTATCTGACAGCACAAGCACGGTCAACTGCAGCGGCGGCGCGCTGGTGCTGGCAGGCGGCGGCATGGGAGACGCGGCGGTAACGGTGAACGGCGCGTCTGTAGCCGCGGCTTTGCCCGGCGGGACAGACAGCGAGGGAAAGGCAGAATGTATCATTAACCGGTCAGTCCTGACGAATCTGCCGGAGAATATCACGTCTATCACCACCGGCGGCAAAAAAACGGATATGCTGCTGTCCTCCAGTGATCCCGCCTGTCTGTGGCTGGACAAAAAAGAAGACCCGCCTGGGACGTTTGGGACGCAGAAGGTCGTCTTCTCCGGCACTAACGCCGCCGGAGATGCGGTCTCCAAGACATACCTCGTTCAGTGGAACGATACAACAAGTCAATTTGAATTTAACCCCTTCAATGTCTTTACCGTCACCGGCGGCGACGAGGGAACAGACTATACATATGACGCCGCAACGAATACTCTGAGAATTCTGACAGATCGGGTTACGGGCATCTCGGGCGGCACCAAAGAAATCGACGGCAAAACGGAATACGGCAACATCGAAATCGCCGACGGCCTGACCACCAATATTACTTTGACGGGGGTCGAGATCGACGCCTCACAGATCGGCGGAGACAAAGCCGGAATTCTGCTGGGCAATGGCAGCAAAGTCAAGCTGACGATGGAGGGCAAGAATACGATCATTGGCAGCGGCAATTCGGCAGGAATCCAGGTGTTCGGAG
>CAMWQV010000045.1 GCA_947176425.1 uncultured Clostridia bacterium | reverse complement strand
CCTCTACACTATCGCACAGACGCTCTCCGAAACAAATAAGGCGAAAGCCTGTGTTATGGGGACCGGAAACCGCGGCGAAGCGGAAGTCGGATACACAACCAAGTGGGGCGATGCCGCCTCCGATATCAACCCCATCCGGAATCTCTGGGTGGATGAAGTCCTTCAGGCGGGCGATGAGCTGGGGTACTTCCCTGACATTATCCATAAAGCTCCCTCTGACGGCCTCTGCGGAAAATCGGATGAGGAGCGGCTGGGATTCTCCTATGATGACGTGAAGGCTCTCTTTACCGGTCATAAAGTCCCTGAAGGCATCAGAGACAAGATCCTCGCAGCCCACTGCGCTTCCGTTCACAAGCGGTCCGCTATCCCTGCCTATCTCCCGCCCGATCCTCCAAGGAGATCCCGCAAAATCTGAGGCAGAAATAGAAAACGGACCCTGCTTATTGTCAAGCGGGGTCCGTTCTTTTTTGTGTTCTATTTTATTCTCATTTCGGCAACAATATGAGGAAATCCAATCTTGTGTACGGTGTTCCTCATGCTGAATTTTTAGTTATTTCAATGATCTCCCTATTCTGACTTTGCTGTCACAAAAGCTATCAGATTTATCCCCGAAGAGATAATGGAGAAACCGATAAATATCCCGATTGCAATCATCAATATGCTGGAATCTATTAGGCATAAAACGCCGCACACTGTCATCAGAATACCCATAGCCAGAACTTTTCCCCAATTTCTACCCAGAAACTGTGCATCTAATGCTTTCCTGATTTTGCGTATTTTGAGAGCGGCTACAATGCGGACAATCCCCTTCGCAATAATCCAAACAGCAACAATATTCGCCATTATCACAGCTGTCAGCATCTGCGCCGCTGCGCTGGAAACCAAAATGATTCCAAAAATCAGGGATATGACTGCACCAGCCAAATCCCAGCCGTCCGCCATATCTTCTTTCTTCTTGGAATACCAGGCCACAATATTGCCGACAGCATCTACAACCATACTGATTCCAGCCACCCATGCAAGGGTCAGATAGGTTGCTGCCGGCGTGAGTATGCAGGAAATGCCGCCCAAAATCAGAAGGATTCCCATTGCTATACCCAAAATCTTCATTACCTTCATAGCTGTTATTTCCTTTCTGCCTCTTGCTTTGATTTGCCGGTTTGGAACAGGCAAAGTATACCACTAATAAAAACAATATTCAACCCTAATTTTGTAACCACTATCTGCAGAAAACAATAAAGAACACCCTCCCACTGATCTTTTTCAGCAGGAGGGTTCATTGTCTATAGAGACATGCTGTGTGTGCCCCGTTTATTTTTCCAGCTCGAATCCATAGTGGCAATAGCCGGTCAGATCGGAAAGATAATCGGAAATTGCATCTTCGTCATCTTCTCTGGCAATTTCGTCAGGAATCTCAACCTCACTGGGCAGTTTTACGCTGTTGTCCCCATCGGTATCCCACTGAATCTTAGTAGCTTTCATTGTTTCATTGTACCCGATCACCTTCCCGCCTGGATATAGAGCGGGAAGGGATCAGACATTCTCCTTTCTTGATAAAAAATAGTATTGAAGTGCGCCGGTATGTTGCCGTGCCGAATGTTCCTTACAAATGTGCCTCCGCCAAAGACTTGAGGATATCCTGCTTCCAAGGCAGTTCCATATCCCAACTTTCGTTGGTATAGCGGGTGTCCGGACGCAGATACAATCCGGCACCATCTTCCTCTGGATCACAATCAAGCGTACTGTCCTCAAAAAACCATCTTTCGAATTCGAGCGTCTTGAGTGTACTCGTATGGGGACCAAGTTCATCATTTATTGTGTATTCTGGAACATTTTCATATGCGGATTTGATAAGTTCGACTTTCACGAAGACCCCGTTTCCCAGCAAACTCTTCACTTCCTGAAGAAGTTCGTTTGCATGTTTCTGGAAGTCAAGCATTTCTTTGATGGACATTCCGCTGCCACAGGAAAAACTGCCCCACTCAAAGGAAACAGTTTTCGTGACATTTTTCTCAGTCCGAAGAGACTGGTTCACCTCACAAATGTTGTAGTCAATCCGAAAGCTGAGACTTTCCTGTACTTCGCCGTGTGCCATTGTGTTCTTTTCCTTCATGTCCTTTTACCTCTTCTTTTTATTTTCGCTCCTTTTATTGGAATTACTATATTATATGCTAAGAAAATGAAAAGTATAAAATTTTCAAACATAAATCCCGCCAACCGATCTTTTCCAGCGAGAGGGATTTATGGATATGAGATGAACTTGTCAGGTAAAATTCTTTGAAGAAATTTCAAATAATATTTGATAATTTCGACGGATACGGCATATCATAATTGTAGCTTCTGGTTTTGAAGCTTTTAAACTGAATTTTTACATGGAATCTGATGCAAGCTTTGAGCAGGGGGTATCCCCTGATAATATTTCTTTGACATTCTTAATAGTACAATACATTGATTTTTTCACATGAATCTGAACTTTAGAGCTGAGTGGGAAGTATTTCCCAATATACCGGAATCAAAATGTTGTATCTGAACTAAATTTTTGCACGGAATCTGATTTTCACATTGAGCGAAGGGCATCCTTCGAGCCCAACAGGGCGAACCAGCAAGGCCAATACTGAGACTGTCACATTCTGTTCTCAGTTCTTGCTGAAAATCTCTTCGGCAGGGGAAACCTGCCGCCTCCTTGAACGGAATTAGGGACTCCGCTTCATCGCAGGTAAACTGAACAAACAGCGGCGAAATCTGAGCCTGCATCGCCGTCTCATGAGGACAAAGCTTCGGGATGAATGAAGAGTACCCGGAGCAGCCAGAGGTATAGCCCTGGTGGGTGTTGAGAGGTACATCACCTGAGAAAAATAACCTTTGACGTTGCGGACGGCACTCATCAGCACCATGCACGCCAGCAGGACCTGTTAGATAGGGAATCTGATAGTGCCGCACACGGACAGCGGGACGAAAACACCGGCATCTTTTTCAGGCTCTGCCGTGTGCTTTCGTCCATTTAACGCTTCCGGCATCTTATAGCGGGCGACCGCCGTTGCATAGAATGGGCGTACTGAACGTGCGATTTTTTATCTGCACCAGCCTTTTCTCGTGCGGCACTATCAGTAAAAATAAAGATTTGCTTTTGTAAGGAAGCCAAATTCAAACTCTCAGCCGTCCTGTGAGGCTTAATTTTCGACTGGGAGCTGGCTGTGTTCCTCTTTACGGAAGCACCCCGTCCTCGTCTGACCTCATCCGTTTGGGTGAGCGAAGGGGGGGTACATACGGCGGCTGATAACCGAGAGCGTTTTATGCGAGACCTTGGCTCCGTCCGCGCAAGCGGCAACGTATGTAACCCCTGCTTGAAAACTGCGCAAGCACGGGCAGTCCTTCTGTCGCACCCCTGCGATGAAAACACCTGCCCAAAAAGCGGTTCCGTTGTTTCCCGACGGTGCCGCTTTTGCTTTGCCGCTGTTTTCGAGTGGGGGGGGGGATTATAGACTCGTTCGCTGCGCTCACTCCTCGCATTCAGGGTGCGAATACATTTTCTTAGCCGGCATGGAAGAAAACCCCCTGCCTCGTCGAGACTGCGCTTCTTTTATACGACACTGCCTCTGAGACCGAGAGCGAGCGCAGCGAGTGGAGGTCAGAATCGGAATGAGCGCAGCGAATGCAGATTCGGCAAAAACTAATGGGGTTCGGAACATAAAGCTGCGTAGGAATCTATAATATATAGGGCAGAAGTGCAGTCTAATCGTAGGATCAGGGTATCAGGACAGAAGGATGTAGAGGGTAAAAGTCTTCTAAAAGTTATCAAATATCCCTAAAAATGATCGCTTCGGACTTTTACTTCATTTTTGTTCCGATTTCTGAATAAACAGGTTATTTGAGTCATCTTCCACAGAAAAAGTTTCTAAAATTCTGGAAATTCATGTTTTTCTGACTTCAATCCATCAGGTCAGAATAGTAGTGTATTCCAGAATATTTTTATCCCAGAACCATTCTTTAATGAAATTGCAGTCCCAAATACAATGTCAGAATGCCAATGTTAAAAGTAATATTGTTGGCTGAACAAACAGGTCCCAGAAGTTGTTTTGTCTGTACGGCAAAATGATTCCCCTTCCCTTCTTGAAGATTAAACTCCATACAAAAAGCACCGGAGATCCTTCAATCAGAATCTTCGGTGCTTTTTTCTATCTGCAAGAAGCAACTCATTTGCTGCTTTTTTTGCTTTGAAAAATTAAAAATCTGTGAGTAAAAATGCCATATATAAAGGGATTGTCAGTATCGATTCTGACCTGCCTACATTATAATTTCCCAGCTTGATCGCACTCTCAACATGATATTTTTCCGGATGCCGCATGATTGTTTTCAGGCTCTTTGCATTTCCGGTAACAGCTTTGACTTCAACCAATGTACATTTCCCCTTATATCGAATGACAAAATCAATCTCTAATCCGCTGTCTTTATGAAAATAATACAGTTTACGTCCCATTTTCGCAAAGATATCTGCAATTAGGTTTTCAAAAATGGCTCCTTTGTACCCAAGTAAATTCCCCTGCAGAACATCAAACTGCGTGCCATCCTCCAGCATACTGACAAACAGACCGCAGTCTTTCATATAAACTTTGAAAACATCCTGCACTGCATTTCCGTCCAAAGGAAGTTCCGTAATAGAGAGGTTGTAGCAGCGGGAAATGATTCCTGCGTCTTCAATCCATTGCAGACTGCCTTCATATTTTGAGGCGGAAGAACCCTTCTTTATGACGGAATACTGGAATTTTTTGTTTTCTTTGCTGAGTTGTTTGGGAATGGATTGGAAACATTCTCTAATCTTTGATTTGTCTTTCCTTTCCGCATATTTTACCATGTCATCCTCGTAGGAACGCACGATATCCCGCTGAATACGAAGAACTTCATTCATCTGTTTTGTCTCAACAAAATTTTGAACCGCATCTGGCATTCCTCCGACCACAGCATATTGCAGCAACAGCTGCTGCATCCGTGCATGAAGTGCATCAGGAACAGGGGTCTCTTCCGCTAAATGTGTTTTCAGCATACCAATGACAGAAGGATCAATCCCGTTTGCCCAAAGAAACTCCTCAAAATCCAGAGGATACATATCCACGATAGTTTCTGATCCCACCGGAATCGATCTTGGCTCTTTTCCGTATCCTTTGACGCCAAGCAAGGAACCTGTTCCAATGACATCGTAGCGACCGTCTGTCCGGAAAAATTTGAGTGCAGTTCTGGCATCCGGACATTCCTGTATTTCATCCAGAACAAGTACCGTTTTCCCTGGCTCAAAGACTGCTCTCTCCCCCAACAGTGCCGTCAGCATCATCACGATATTGTCTACCTCCAGAGATCCGGCAAAGACCGATGTGTAGTTTGTGTTTTCAAAGAAATTCAGATAAACAACATTTTTGTAGTGTTTGTGAGCAAAATCCAGAACGGAAAACGTCTTTCCACATTGTCGGCAGCCCTTAATCAACAGAGGCTTGTGACCCTCGGTGTTCTTCCAGTTCGTTAGAATCTGTTCTATTTTCCTTCTTAACATGGAGTATGCTCCTTTCCTTATGGCTTATATTGGATTCATCATACCATTTTTAATAATATTTTTCAAGTCACATTTTCTAAAAATTTCAATTTTTTCAAACGACTTACCAATTGCGATGACCCCCCTATTCCCTCCTAGAGTATTTATATTTTTTTATAAAATGGCATATTACACAGCAATCCAACATTTAAGGAAATTAAGAAAGGAAAAATTGAAATGGCTAATTATTCTTGCACAATCCGTACCAACTACTTTCATGTGAAAGATCCTGAGAAGTTTCGGGAACTCATGAGCCGCGTTTGTGGCAGCGAAAATCCCATTGATCTGTGGGAGGACAAAGATTCCGACGGAAGCCCTGTGTTCGGATTCGGCGTTTATGGAAGTATTTCCGGTCTCTGCAGTACACAGCCTATCGACGGCGATGAAGACGCAGATATAGATGAAGACGACGATGAAGACGCCTCCTACGACGATTTTCTCAAAGCTCTTCAGGAATACATTGCGGACGGCGATGCAGTCATTATCTTAGAATCCGGACACGAGAACATGAAGTATGTCATAGGGCTTGCAACGGTTGTTACCAGTACAAGCTGCGAGTATATCGATATCACAACCCTTGCAGAGAAGCAGGCACGCCTCATTTTGAACGATCCAGACTGGACTACAAAATGCGAGTATTAATCTGTGTGAATCTCCCTATCTCAATTCGGCTTATATAAGAAAAGAGGATTCATTTATGAAAAATTTCAAAGTAGTAAAAAAAGAAGATGTCCAGCACATAGAGCCTGGAAAATTGGTGTTCATTTCCGATCTGGGCGGAATACGTTGGAACTCTGCATTTTATATGCATTCCTATATTGCTGAAAAATCACGAGTGCCAGCGCTTACAGTACCAGCGTCCGATTACCATCCCGATATAGTATTTTCTGCATTATATGTGGATGATCATACTGTGCCGTATTTTTTCAATGTCCGCAAGTCCGAGATGGATGAGTATGGAGCCACTTGGGTTTTGGAAGTGGCAGAATAAAAAGGAGGATTTTTATGAAAAGCACTATGGGTACCCCCGTGAACAACAAGGAAAACCTGCAAAAAGAAGCTGTTTTCAAAATTCTGTCTGTTATCAACAATTCCGGCTTCCGCATTATGCCCTATGAAGAAAACGGCGTTGAGTGCGGATTCGAGATAGAGGACTGGACACCCAATGGAGTAGATATGTGCCATCTCGTTGATCTCCGCGGCACTGATGCACATAATCCGTTCAATATTTCGAGAGAAATGTGGTCGCTCGCATATGATTTTGATCCTGACGAAGAAGTTGAAATTTTTATGGAAAACGAACAGTTTCGCAATGCATTCACGTACAAAAAGGCCGCCGAGGAATTTGAAAACTGGGAGTTTCGACTGAAACAGCTGGCATCTATTGTAGAAGAAACCCTGGAGCAATTTGTCCGGCAGGGGCTGTCAGAATGGGGCTGTACCGATACGGAGTTCTCTGTCGCAGAATGGGCATCCAATTATCAGTAACCTATACAGGACTCCCCCTATCGGGCTGCACAAAGACATTTTTAGAGAAAATCGAAACAGATTGCGGGGCGGAAGTTTTTCTTCTGCCCCCTGTTCTTTTTGAAAAAATATATAATTGGGAGCAAAAAAAGAGGACCTGTCTCACCATTACGGCGAAGCCGGTCCTTATGCTCTCTTCTATGGAGGATATTAGGGAAACGTACACGGGATACAGATGATATGTCCATACATGAGCAGGACTATGACTATCCTATCAGATTTTTCCCGCAAAGTCAAGCGGTCCAAAGCATCTTTCTGAAAAAACAGTTCAAGTAAGACTCAGCTACCCGCTGTATGTTTCTGATGCGTATATCTTCCCTCGCAGAACCCGATCTCTAAGATCTGGTCACTCCCCTTTTTCTCAACAGCTGAACAATCAGCTTGCTTCTATGTCCATCCAGCGGCACTTCCTGGTCCATAGAGACATTTACCCGTTTGCTTCCTGTAGCAGAAACTTGGGTAGCTCCCTTCATTATCAGACAGACAGAGCCTGCGTTCTGGAGAGGAAGTTGAAGATCTCAGCGGATTTCCGATTCAGGCTGGCACTTCTTTCCTGCCGGTGAAAAAACTATACAACAATACTAAGGCATCATATACAGCAGCAGTGCGAAAGCTGCGCCCAAATAATAGGCTGGAACACAAGAGCCTTTTTTCCCATCAGCGTAATCCTGCCCGTTCTCTTGCCTCACTGGTTGGTAATGGGTTCATCCGGTATTGCGGATTTTTTTCGCAGAAGCAGTTTTCACGGACGCCGCTGCGAATGTAGAACCGGCTCAGGTCTACGCCTGTTCTTTTTAGGGCCGGCGGTATGGACTGCCGTGTCTGAATATTTGAATTGTATTGCATTTTGGTTCCTCCTGTTGAAACGAATAAATTATGGCTTGCGTATATATTATATGCAACACCAGCATTTTTTATAAAAGAACTGCCTATCAAAACGGCAATTCAATTGCCGCAGGCGGTATTTTTTTGTTCATACCACTGTATTCTCTATGTGCATTGTAAGCTTCTTCAGAAAGGTCTGCAAATTTGTGAGACGTATACTCACTGTTCTTGCTGCTGACAATTCCAACATTTATGCCGTACTCGGAACTCATATACTTCCATTCAAATTCCACTTCAGGGAACATTTTATACAAAGCCAGTGCAACAGGTTCCGGCATATTTATTGATGTTAGAAAAGAAATCTGCCGAGCATCCCAATCCACAGATGTCCCAAGAGCATTGCTCCCTGTTCCCCAGTTTGCAAGCTGCCAGTCGGAGAAAGCAGCATATCCGTATTTCTGAATATTTGCGTAGCATTTCTCTCCTAAAGCAAACATATTCTTTCCGGCTTCTGTCTCAAGAAAGTCTAAAAGGGATAGAGGATGGAGAGATGTGATTTTCAGTGCTTTTTTCATCCTGACCTCAATATCCATTTTGTCTGCAGTTGAAAAAACGGAAAAACAGTCTATTTCTGGCATTTCAGAGGACTTCCAACGATAAGTTTCAAAATGAGAAATTACAGGAAGATACAGTGCCATTAATTTTCGTCCAATCTCTGCCACAAAAGGAGAGCTGTTTTCGGCAAGTTCGATTTGCTCGATTTGCCTAATAATAGTGTCATACTGCCTGCGTACATCGTTTTCAGAACCGTCAGTAAATATATCCTCAATAGATTCCGCTTGGATGATTCGACTCGCTAAGATATGCGGAAGATTCTGGTATGCTCGATACAGCGTATGTCCGAGGCTGGGATCAATGTCGGTTTCCATGTCCAGTTCTTCAGGCATTGGAATCAGTGCGTTGAAATCGAAGCTCATCCGATTATATCGACAGAGTTCTTCTATCGAAAACTTAGCACTGGTAAGCGAACTTGGTGCAGTATTGTTGCCACGCAAGATGGTGGAAAGAACCTTTTGCATAGATTTATCATTAAAATCGCTCGCAAATGTAATTTTGTTGTGAACATAAATATTCATAAAATCCTCCTTTTTTGTCTTACCTTTTGGATTAATTCTTTTTTTGCCTATTATCCCGTGATATGCAAACTAAAAGAAAAAGATAAAAAAATGACTGATATTTTTAAATTTTTAAGCATACTATAAATAAGAAAAACAA
>CAMWQV010000044.1 GCA_947176425.1 uncultured Clostridia bacterium | reverse complement strand
AAAACCAAATCAACAGCCGCCTGCCTATGAAAACTATGCCCAATAGGGCCAGCAGGTACTCTCACTGCCCCCCCCCCCGGAGACAACCATGAACCACATTTTTTCAAGATATCTATTGGATTTTCTACGTGTTCAAGTACATGTCCAAGAATGATATTATTAAAAGTTCTTGATGGGACATATTCCTCAAATAGTTTACTGTGTCCCTGGATCATAGGGTATCTTCGCTTAATTGCCTCAACAAAAAAATCTGCACCATCAACTATAGTATAGTCTTCTTTAAAGAAGGGATACAAAATATCCGTCATAGCGCCTTCCGCTGGACCCATTTCTAAAACACTGCCCTGACACATATAACGCTTAAAAATTTCTCCACAATATTGCGTTACTTGAAACTGCACTCCCGCAGCATATTGTGCGTTTTGGGAACATTCCAAAACCCGTTCTTTTTCATTGATAATCATGTTGTGTTTCCTTCCTCTTCCTCATGATTGTTTGCTTTTACCGGTAATTTTGATGTAATCTTCATTCTCTCTTAGCCCAATGTTCTACAACCCTTGCAAACCGCTCTCTGCTTTTTTCGTATGCCTTCTGATTAAGCAAATAATAATTGTAATCTACCCCTCTGATAGTAATGTCTTTCTTAAAAACAAACCCAGCTTTTTTTGATAGATTATTCATCACTTTATTATCTACTCGATCTTCATTGATAACATTTTGTATTTTCAGCACCTCAAAAACAAAGTCCAGGGAAAGAATCTCTGCTTCTACTGCATATGGTGCTTCTCCTGAAAACTCCTCGCCTATCATGAAGCTTCCCTGATTGCACAAATCTTTTTCTCTATCAATATCGTAAATCCTAATAGTGCCTATAAACTGTCCTTTTTTATTGTAAATACACCAATATATGTCGTTGTCTCTTTTCAGATAGCTCGCATACCAATTTAGCTGGTTTTCAATGTCAATCATACATGTCTGATGTAAGAAATATCTGTTTTTTTCTCTATTCCTTACTTGAACAACGTTAGCGGCATCTGCCTCACTAAAAGGTACTAAGTCAATACAAATTCCAGATATCCGCTTTTTCCTATACTTTCTGATAATTTCTTCTACTCTCTCACTCATATTGTTCTCCAGAGAAGTAAATATTTTCGCCGTACAGCTCATCGCTTTCCTGAGAAATCAAGGGAAAAACATGCCGTGCAGCTTCTTGTGGTTTCAGAATATTATCCAGCGCTCCTGAAACCTCTAGCAGTCTTCGATCTATATTGCTTAACAGCTTTGTATCTATCATAGTTGCATCCGCTGTATAATATCCTCCAGACATATAGACCTTCGACCTTGCTATGCTCCCGCCGTTACTGCAAGATTCTGCCCCGTGATGCAAGCCGCCTGCTTCGAAAGTAAAAACTCAAATGCGCCTATTACATCTTCGGGAACAAGATTACGTTTAATCGGACTTTCTTCCGCATTTTTCTCAACTATCAGGTGGCTCGTACCCTCTAAAAAAAATGTATCCATCATCCCTGGAGAAACGCCGTTGATGGCCACGCCCTTCCCGGCATACTCCGCTGCAAGGGACTTCATTAGCCCAAGCAGGGCATATTTACTTGTGGTATAAGGCACCATAAATTTCGGTGGCGGTTCGGCAACTGTATAGGAAGTTAACATAAACACAACTCTGCCAAACTTCGCTTTTGCCATAGCTGGAAGCAGCTTTCCAGATAATATCACGGCAGAACGGACGGAAACGTTCATTTCATCCATGAACTTCCCCCACGGCTGTTTGGCAAACCGTTCAGGACGAATTGCCACAGCCGGAAGATGGACAAAATGTGTAACGCCATAGCCAGATACTACATTGGAGAGCTGGATGGTCTGTGATTCATCTGATAAATCAGCCTCCAGCCGGATAATCTTCTCTCCAAATTTTGTTTGCAGTTCATCTATTTTCTCCGGACGGCTGCGATAATGGCAAAGCACATTGTCGTAATCATCTGCGATACGCTTGATTAACGCGGTACCGGTATCGCTGCTTGCCCCGGACACAAAAAGGACATTACTCATTTACTTACCCCAACTTTCATCTTACCGCGCAGAACTTCTGTCGCGGCAGCATCTAAATCCAGTATTTTTGCAGAACAGGAGAAATAATGTGCCTAAATAGATGCACCAAGTATTAAATAAATCTTACTCATAAAACCCTACCATAATGTTTGCTTTTGAAACAGTTTTTCCTTCCTGATTTGAGATCTTTGCTTTCACAAGAGCCTGTCTAAATCGTTCATCTTTATCCTTGACCCGTCCAGTTATAGACAATTCATCTCCTACATATACCGGCCTCTGAAAAAAGATCTCTACGGATTTTAAAATGCAGTATTTTCCTGGCAGATATATTCCCGCTAATCTGGAATAGAACGACGAAGTCAACATTCCATATACCAATTTGGATTTATAGCCATGCATAATGGCATATTTTTCATCCATATGCATTGGGTTTCCGTCTCTGCATATTTCATAAAACTGCTTCATCATCATTTCAGTAATTTTTACTGAGAAGGTTTCTAAAATACCAATATGAAAAGTTTCAAAGCTATACTCATTCATTTGAGCTTACCTGCGATTATATCTATAAATTCGCCTACATTTGCGGCCTTCTTAATTTCAGCGGTTGTAAACCGGATGCTATATTTCTCTTCTATTTCAGCAATCAACTGCATATGAGTCAGCGAATCCCAATCCTCAATATCATCAGCTGTTGTTTGATCAGAAATTACCAATTCTTCATCATCAAAAATGTCTCTGAAGATTTCTTGCAACTCATTGATCATATCCATAACTTCAACCCTCCTTAAAATAATAAATCCGGCTGAAACTTTCCATCTGTGTCCTATCCAAAAGATATCGCTTTAGACCGTTCTCTTCCTCCGTTAATTGAAATCCCATTCGCTCAAACAAATCTTCTACCATTCCATTTTTCTTTGTAGGAATATATTCGCCTAAGACTTGCGTACAGCCATTTTTTAAGGCTTTTTCAATTATTTTGCTAATGGTATAGTCCTCGACGGTCTTTTTTAATACCCGGCAGCTCATCACCCAATTTTTAATAAAACAAATCTGATCAATTATTTGTAGAACCACACATGCTATAACTCCATAATTTGTGAACTTATCCTTCAGTGCTATAGTTAACAAAGAATACTGTGAATCTTCCATCATCTCCGCTATCTCAGCTTCTGAATATCTATTCGTTCTAACATTGAATTGGTTTGACTTATTTGTCAGCTGCGAAAATCTTGGTATTGTATCGACATCTAATTTTCTGCACTCGATGTGCATGTCAAGCTTTTGCAAATATTCCTTATAATCAACACATATTTCCATCAAGCTGTTTCTCTCTTGATTATCGCGATAGGATTGACTTCTGTTAATATCCTCCTTCGTAATCTGATGCCACTCAAATGCGAATACTTGGTCAAGGCATCGAACATAAAGAGCCGGGTCGTCTGGTACTTCCACTACCTTTACTTCAGGAACAAAACTTCTGATGAGTTCTCGTTCTGTTGGGTTATCATCGAAAAAAACCATACTGTCAACGCCAATATCTAATTGATTGGCAATCAACCGAATATTATCGGCCTTATTATCCCAATTTGCAGCAAATGCAGAGATATCATCAAGTCTGAGGATCATATAAGGATTCTTTTCAAATGGCTCTTTGGCAGCAGTCTCATTGTTTTTACTGCAAACAGCTAGCATAACTCCACGATTTTTCAAGTCTAAGACATATTTTTGAAATGCCTGATATGCCTCTCCCTCAGCATCATTTGGATCCAACAAAATGCCGCTGCTTCCCTGATCTCCAACAGTCCCTCCCCACAGCGTATTATCCAGATCTAACACCAGGCACTTTCTTGCCTTCCCAACAAGGGCTTCAAACTGCCGGGCAATCAAATCACAATAGTGGCCAATATAAGAGAGTGAAAAGCCAGACTTATTCAGAAAATATGCGCTTTCATCGAACCAATTTCTTTTTCCTATGTATTCTGCAAGAGCTTCTGCATCAATAATCGTTACAAATGGCGGCCGGTTTTCTGTCAGCTTAAAATTCACTTGCTTAAAGAACATTCTTTGAGAGAAAATGTAGTTTGCTTCCAGATTTCCCATTGGGCCATAGTAGGGTTCTACGAAGTTTGCCGCTATAATTTGGCAGCCAGGTAAATTCGCATGAATCGTATTATATATCCTTTTATAGTTTTCACAAATCCTATCAACAGTTTCTTTTGTTTCTTCCGTTGTTGCTAAAACATGCGGTCGATTTTCAATGATGTCATGATAATCCGGTAATATAATAACGTATCCTGGTTCAAATTTGTACAATTGTGAATTTGAATCAAAGACATCCATTAATATTCCGTTGTAATCTCCTTCGTATATTTCAGCATACAAATCATATCGAGTGAGCAAAGCTCTTGTTACGGAAGCTATTAGCGGGATGCTTGTACTTCCTAGTATTCCAATTTTTATATTTTTTGACTTATCAGTCTTGATCTTTCCCCATTTTCGACTAATATTCAAAAGAGCTGCATAATCATCGATTTTTATCTGTGAAACAGCGTCTCTATACTCTTCAAAATTCATGTTCTATTAAACCTTTTATACAAAATCATGATTCAACACATCTATCACATACTCCACCTGCTCATCTGTGATCCCATAAAACATCGGCAAACTCAACTCCGTGTAAGCAATCTCTTCTGCAATGGGAAGTGCGCCTTCTTTCATATTCAGGTCCTGATATGCTTCTTGCAGATGCATAGGAATCGGATAGTGGATAAGCGTTTCAATTCCGTGATCGCGTAAATGTGTTTGGAGGGCATCCCGCGCTGCTGTCCGAATCGGGAAAATATGCCAAACCGGTTCTCTGCCTGCATTTACTATCGGTTTCTGAATGGCTTGATTTTGAATCCCATTCAAGTATTTTTCAGCGGTTTGCCGCCGGTGGGTATTCCAACGATCCAGTTCTTTCAGTTTCACGCGCAGAATGGCGGCCTGAATTTCATCCAACCGTGAATTATGTCCCTTGTACAGATTGTGGTATTTCCGGTCCGAACCATAATTTGAAAGTACTCGAACCCGATCCGCGATTGTCTCATCATTTGTGACCACCGCACCGGCATCGCCCATAGCTCCCAGGTTTTTGCCTGGATAAAAACTGAAGGCACCGGCATTCCCCAGATTTCCTGTCCGTTTTCCGTAATAACGGGCACCGTGAGCCTGCGCCACATCTTCAATAACCAGCAAACCATATTCTTTCGCAATGGCATTGATTTCATTCATGTCCGCTGGCTGACCGTATAAATGGACCGGAATAATAGCTTTTGTATTTTCGGTAATTTTTTCACGAATCAAAAGCGGATCAATGAGATAAGTCTCCTTTTTAGGCTCCACAAACACAGGCAGCGCACCTGTATAAGACACCGCCAGCGCCGTAGCAATATAAGTGTTGGAGGGAACAATAACCTCATCCCCCGGTCCGATCTCATAAGCTCGCAAAAGGAGATAGATTGCCTCCAAACCATTTCCAACACCCACACAATATTTTGCACCACAAAAGCTGGCAAACTCCGCTTCAAACAGCTGTTTCTGTTCACCCAGAACAAACCAGTTGCTTTTTACTACAGTTTCAATAGCGGACTGTAGTTCCTGCTGGAGTTCATCGTGCATAGGCTGAAATGAATTAAACGGAACCTTCATGCGTTTTTTCCTCCTTTGCAAATGCTAAAAAAGCGTCGTAATTTCTAATATAGTCCGCTTCGTCATACAATTCGGAAGCGAGAACCAATAACACCGCATCCGGAGAAAAATCATACATCTCACGCCAAATGCCCTTTGGCAGATAAACGCCCTCATGAGGCTGATCCAACAGAACAGTTTCCTTTTCATATCCATTGTCAAGCAGAAGCTTACAGGAACCATTCACACAAATCAGCAGTTGTTCCAAGGTTTTGTGGGCGTGAATCCCTCTGGACAAACCGTTTTGTGTATTGTATATATAGTAGATTCGTTTTATCTCAAAGGGAATATCATTCAGCTGCTCAATAGCAACCAGCATCCCTCTGTCATCTCCATGTGTCTGGAACAAATGCTTTTTATATTCCATGATAAAAATACCTCACCATCATTGGGTGCAGTTACTCTGCCCAGCAATCCAGGAACTCTTTGGCTATATCTACATAATTGTGATATCGTTCAATATGCCGGCGCGACTCAATCCCCCATTGCGGAATTTGATTTCTCTGCTCAATGATCTGTTCCATTTTCGCAACAATGTCTTCAACACTGGGCAGGATATTAACAATAGGACAAGACTCTAACGACAGCGCTTTCAATGTTTCCGGTTCAGCACCGCTCATGACAATCCGTCCCCGCGCCATGCTTTGTACAGCGGACATACCATAGCCATATGAAAAGCATTGGTCAATAATTACATTAGCTTCTGTAATGTCTTCCAGATATTGATTAAGGGGTACAGGCGTTGTGATTCTGCACTCTACATCGTGAGGATACTTCTCCTGTATAATCCGCATGGCCTCTAAAATATATTTGGTGCCTTTATCATCTGCCCGATTACCCCAGCCGGAGCAGGAAAATACAATCTTACCTTTCACCGTATTTTCCCGGTACGTAATACGATCTGTGTTCACCGGCATCCGGATCGTGCGTCTGCGTTTTGGTTGTTCTCTATATGGTTCCTCATATTCGTACAAAAGAGGAATCACTCCATCTAATTGTTCAAAAATGTATTCTTCTGTATCATTCAAAATCTGTTGCCTTGGGGTATTATTATTGTAAGGAATGTCGTTTGCCGCCTTGTTATCGTAATAGTAATATCGGTACTTTCCGGTCTTCCACGCTCTGTGTTCAAAGATATCCATACCACCCGCCAAAGAAAAGAACTTGGCGTTACTCTTAATGTCACGGCATAATTGCTCACAGCTGTTATAGCACAATGACCGCAGACACATGATCTGAACAACGTCGGCCTGTTTAGCCAGTGCCCCGATTGCTTTCTGACGCTTGCCTATCCACCATCTCCTTACATTACTGCTGGCAGCTTCAACTTGAGGAATCCCTATTCCATACAGACAACTATCTGCTCCCCCTAACTTCTTCCATCCATCCTCGTCTGAGAGAAGAGTAACTTGGACGCCGTTTTTGATCAAGCCTTCCTTCAGATACCTGTGTACTCCGCTGAAATCACCCAATAGTAAAACTCTCATGATATACCTCTTCTTTCCAGCGCTGATTGTGCTACCTTTTTTTGAAATCCATTCCCTTGCGGCAAAGCTAAGAAATGTCCGCTGTTTCATTCAAATTTCCGTATGGTTATGTGTGATCGGGTGATACCATCACTTGCAGAATCTCTCAAAATAGGGAATTGTCCTTTTCAGACCTTCATCCAGATCCACAACTGGTTCCCAGTCCAATTCTTTCTTGACCAGAGCAATCTCCGGTTTCCTCTGCGTCGGATCATCCTGCGGCAGCGGCCGATATACGATCTTCGATTTGCTTCCAGTCAAGGCAAGCACTTTATTTGCAAGCTCCAGCATCGTAAATTCTCCCGGATTTCCCAGGTTTACCGGTCCTGTAAAATCATCTCGGCTGTTCATCATACGGATCATGCCTTCCACAAGATCATCCACATAACAGAAGCTTCGGGTCTGCGTTCCATCCCCATATATGGTAATGTCCTCCCCCTTCAGCGCCTGCATGATGAAGTTGGACACCACCCGTCCGTCGTTGGGATTCATATAGGGTCCATAGGTGTTGAAAATGCGGATCACCTTGATATCTATGCCATTTTGTCTGTGGTAATCGAAAAAAAGCGTCTCTGCCGCCCGCTTTCCCTCGTCATAGCAGGAACGGATGCCAATCGGATTCACATTTCCCCAGTACGTTTCCGGCTGCGGATGTATATTGGGGTCTCCATATACCTCACTGGTAGAGGCTTGTAAAATCCGCGCTTTCACGCGTTTTGCCAGGCCAAGCATGTTGATTGCTCCCAGTACGGATGTCTTCATTGTCTTTACGGGGTTATACTGGTAATGCACAGGGGACGCAGGGCATGCAAGATTATAAATCTGGTCCACCTCCACCAGAAGTTCCTTTGTCACGTCATACCGCAGAAATTCAAAGTGATGTTGTCTAAAAGCCGCTCGATATTGTCTTTCGATCCGGTGAAGAGGTTGTCCATGCAGATGACGTCGTTTCCTTCTTCCACCAACCGTGAGCACAGATGGGAGCCAATAAATCCGGCACCTCCTGTCACAAGAATCCGTTTCATACATCCGCCCTCCTAAAAGCTGCCTTTACACCAATTTGATAGTAGTCAATGCCATATTCCCGTACCCGTTTCATGTCATATTGATTGCGTCCGTCAAAAATAATCGGTGTTTTCAGAAGCCTTTTGATCTCGTAAAAGTCTGGGCTGCGGAATTCCTTCCATTCCGTGATCAGGAGCAGTGCTTCTGCATCTTTCAGCGCCTCATACTTGCCAGCGCAGTATGTAATCCTATCGTTTCCCCTCAGATAGCAGTCTTTTGCCGCGTCAGCCGCTTTGGGGTCATAGGCCCGGACCTCTGCGCCGGCTTCTGTCAAGGACCGCAGGACCGTTATGGCAGGAGATTCCCGCATATCATCCGTATCTGGTTTGAAGGCAAGCCCCCATACTGCAAAGGTTTTCCCGGAAAGATCTTCTCCAAAACGTTCTTTCACCTTCTGGACAAGGACATCCTTTTGTGCGTGGTTCACATTTTCCACTGATTGAAGCAGTTTTGGCTGATAGCCGTATGCCTCCGATGTCTTGATCAGGGCCTGCACATCCTTCGGGAAACAACTCCCTCCGTAGCCACAGCCTGGGTAGATAAAGGAGAAGCCAATCCGCCGGTCGCTTCCAATTCCGCGGCGAACCGCATTCACATCCGCTCCAACCCGTTCGCAGATATTGGCAATCTCGTTGATGAATGAGATTTTCGTCGCCAGCATGGAGTTTGCCGCGTACTTTGTCATTTCCGCGCTGGGAAGATCCATCTGGATAAAATTCTCCGTATTCATCACATAGGGCTTGTAAAGTTCCCGCATGACATCCGCCGCTCGCTGGGAATCTACGCCGATCACAATACGGTCCGGTTTCATCCAGTAGGCGACGGCACATCCCTCTTTTAAAA